>CAMAXB010000170.1 GCA_945862035.1 Opitutus sp. GAS368 | reverse complement strand
GCGAATCAGAAATCCGCGCTCAGCGGCGACCTCAGAAGGTCTTGGTGAGCTGAAACGACCAAGAGCGACCGCGCGCCATCTGATTGTAGAGCGAAGGATCGTAACCGCGGGAATCGCTGGCGAGCGGCGGGATCTTGTCGAACAAATTGATCACGCCGACGCGGATGGACGTGCGGTTGAGCAGTTTGTTGGAGTGGTTGCGGAAGTTGTAGCTCAGGTAGGCGTTGTAGTCGATCGAGTCACTTACGGTGTAGCGGTAGACCGTCGTGCCGTTGGTGACGACCGGGGTGATGTAACCGGGCCGGCCCAGTGATTCGTAGGTTGCGGCGGTGGTGGTGGCGCCGCTGTCGGTGTACGAGCCGAGGTAGTTGGCGGAGAGGCCGGCGGTCCAGCCCCGGTTGCGCCAAGTCACCGTGCTGTTGCTGCGCCACTTCGGGGTGGCGCCGGCGACGGCGGCGCTATTGGTTCCGAGCAAATCCGTGCGGGGGGCGCTGGTGCTGGTGTAGGAGTGGAAGTCGTTCAGGTAGGACCACGTCGTGTTCACCGTGAAGTTGCCCAGAGCCGTGCGCGGCAGACGGTAAGTGGCATCGAGGTCATAACCATTCACGAACTGCGAAGCGCGGTTGAAAAAGGTGGTGCGCAAGAAATCGATCCCACCGACCACGGCGCGCTGGTTGCCGGGCGTGCGGGTGGCGTTGTAGGCGGCGAAGAAATCGCGGTCGGCCTGGGTGACGGGCAGGCGGACGACGGCCGGGTCGCCCCGGTAGGCGGCGGTGCCGGAGCCGAGATCGATGCTGCCGACGGCTTGCCCTGCGCCGAGGGCGTTGGCGGTCGCCGCCTGCAGGGCCGCGGCGTCGTCAGCGATGGAGCCGGAGGAGGAAATCACGCTCGTCTGGCGGACTTCCCAGTAGTCGACGGCGAAGGAAAGGCCCTTCACCCAGGGGAGGTCGAACACGATGCCGGCGGATTTGCCCTCGGACTCCTCGGGTTGCAGATTCGGGTTGCCGGCGGTGATGCTGCGGCGGTTGGAAGGGCCGTCGGTGGGCAGACCGGTGACCGGGCTACGGTACGTGTCGTTGCTGCCAGTGACCGTGCGGGTGAGCGTACCAGTGAAAAGCTGGGCAAGGTTGGGGGCCTTGAAGCCCTCGTTGTAGGAGGCGCGCACCATGACCTGATCGATTGGGCGCCAGATGAGGCCCAGCTTGGGTTTGGTGGTGTCGCCGAAGTCGGTGTAGTTCTCGTAGCGGGCGGAAGCGGAGACCTCGAGTTCCTGCACGAGGGGCAGGGTGAACTGTCCGCCGACCAGAGGCACGCGGACTTCCGCGTAGGCCGCGGTGACGTTGCGATCGCCCCGCGTGTCCGAGTTGGGCGAGAAGTTCATGAAGTCATTCGAATCGGGGTTGAGGCCCGAGCCCGGGGGATTCAAGCCGGCGAAAGGAGGACGGAAATCGAGGTAGGTCTCGCGGCGGTACTCCCCGCCGAAGGCGATATTGACTGAGTTGCCGCCCCAGAGGTCAAAGGCCTCGCCGTTCGCACTGAAGTCGAAGCTGGTCAGGCTGGTGCGACCGAGGCGGACAAAGGTATCCATGAAGGACTGGATGAGGGCCGTGGGATTTTGGTAATCGCCGGTCACAATGAGCGTTCCGCCCTGGACGGCGAAGGTCCGCGTGAACGGGTTGAAGGCAAGATTGGGAGCGGTTTGGCTAAGGGTCGGGCGGAAGCGGCTCTCGCGGGGGGTATTGGATTCTTCGTCGGTCACCTTGTTGTCGGCGTGGAGGAAGGCGCTTTCCCAGCGCCAGGTGTCAGCCCACTGGCCGCGGAGGCCAACGACGCCGCGGAGGACACGGTTGTCGATCTCGGCGACGCGGTCAGGAAGATCGGTGAGCCGCTTGTTACTGATACGCACAGCGCCGGGCGTGCCGGTGAGGCGCGCGGTGCCGTCGGCATTGGGCGCGCCGGTGGGGTGCCAGAAGCGGGTGCCGAAGGGGGTCCATGGATTGGAGGCGGGGACGATGAACTCACCGTCGGTGGAGAGCGTGATCGAGGCTGGCTCGCGGAACGTGGTGGAGTCCGCCTGATAGTAGCTGAGGTCGGCGAAGAGCTCGAGGCGATCGGTCAGCTCGAAGTCCACCGAGCTAAAAATGTTGGTACGAAAGGACTCAGGCTGAAGGACGCGATAGTCGTTGTTGTTCCAGTAGTAGAGATTGGTGGCTCCGGACCGGGGAGGCGTGGTGGTGCGGAAGCCGACGCCACCGGCGTCGGTGGGACTCAGGAAGAAAAGGCCGGCGGTGGTCGCGAGCGCGGCCGGGATGCCGGCGGGGCGGGTGGTGACGAAGGTGCCGGTGGTGTTAACCGTACCGACATTGTAGCTGCCGAATTCGCTGGTGGCAGAGCGGGCGTTGAACTGGGTGTTGGTGGAGACGTTCCACGGCTCCGGCGCGCGGCCGGTGTGGTCGCTCTCGACCATGAAGTCACGGTTGCGGGCGAAGATCGCCTCGCGGTCATAGAAATCAATGACGACCTGGGCGTGGCCCCGATCGCCGGAGAAGGTGAGGCCGTGAGTGAGGGTGGCGCGGAGCTCGCGCCCGTCGCCGATCTCGGTCTGGGCGTAACGCAGGGCGACCTCGGTCCCGACGAAGTCGCGGCGGGTGATGTAGTTGATCACACCGGCGACGGCATCGGTGCCGTAGATCGAGGAGGCGCCGTCGCGGAGGGCCTCGACCTGCTGGATGCCGCGGTTGGGGAGCTGGTTGGAGTTGACCGACAGGGTGGGGACGCCGGCCTCGCCCTGGCTGATGCCGTGCGCGGGGAGACGGCGGCCGTTGAGGAGGATCAGCGTGTTCGAAGAGGCGAGGCCGCGCATGGCGATGCTGGCGTTGTCGCCGCGGGCGGTGGCTCCAAGGGTGGCCGTTTCGTTGCCGGGAATGCCCGTGACCGAGGGCAGCGACGCGAGCAGATCCGAGGGTTGGGAGGCGTCCCGGGCGTTGATCTGATCCGTGCTGACGATCGTGATGGGAAGGACCTTCTCAACGTCCATCCGGCGGATGTTGGTGCCGGTGACCGTGAAGGCCTCGAGCGTGATCGTCTCTTCGTTTTCAGGAGTGGTCGTGGGCTGCGCCCACGTGAGCGGGGTGGACAGCACGAGCAAGGCCAGAGGGGGGCTCAGCTTGAAGAGGAGTTTCATGTTGATAAGACGGTTTGGGTTTCGCTTGGGGTGCAGGGGTCGATGCATGCCGCTCTGCGTGGTAACATTGGTTTCGGGCCGATGGCACACAAGGACGTGACATGGCGTACTTCTACGCCATTTGCTGCCGGGACGGTGGCGGCCAGGGTGATTGTGGCTCGTCATCACCTCCCGCTCGTTGCAGACTATTGTTCCATGAATGAGGGCCAGGCATCACCCAGCATCGTTTTGGTGGATGATACCGCGACTTACCGTCTTCTGCTGAGGGAGACGCTGCGGAAGGCCTTCCCCGCGTCTGAACTGCGCGATTTTTCCTCCGGCGAACAGGCCATGGCGGCGTGCCTCGAGCGGCCGCCAGACCTCCTCGTTACTGACTTGCGGTTGCGCAGCATGGATGGCCGCGGCTTGGTCCGGGGATTGTGGGAACGGGGATGTCGGCCCCGGGCCGTGGTGCTGACTGCCTATCCCGAGTCCGGTTTGCCGGGCGAACTTCTGGCGCTCGGCGTGGCGGGATTTGTGGACAAGAGTTCGCCCATGGAACAGGTGGCGCATGCCGTGCAGTGTGTCTGGCAAGGGGGGATGCATTTTTCCGCAACCGTACCTCCGCCGATGCCGGTCATGGCCGATCCCGCTTTGCCTTGGGGCGGGGCGGACTCCCTGAGCGAGCGGGAGCGCGAGGTGGTGCGGTTGGTGGTGCGTGGCCTGCTCTCGAAACAAATCGCCGCCGAACTCGGTCTGAGCCCGCGGACGGTGGAGAAGCATCGCGCCCGGATCTGCGCCAAGCTCGGGATGCACGATGTGCCCACGCTGGTCCGATGGAGCCTGCGCAACGGATTGGGCTGAGAAAATCAGGCGGCCGGGAAGAGCACCCGAAACACGGCGCCTTGTCCCGGCTGCGATTGCACTTCCAGCCGACCGCCCTGCAGATTGAGCAGCTCCCGCACGATCATCAGGCCCATCCCGCTGGTGCCATCATGCGAAGGCGAGGCCGGTGAGGGACTGAAGATCCGGGCAAAGTCCGCCGCACTCAGGCCCGGCCCGTTGTCGCGCTCCTCCGCGAAGACCCATGAATCCTGCGTGCCGAAATCGACCCGGATGTTGCCGCCTTCGGGGGTGAATTTAAGCGCATTGCCCAGGAGATTCTCAAAAATCTGGCGTAACCGCGAGGCATCCGCCCGCACGGGAGGCAGGGGCTGCGGCGGCGCGGCGGCCGAGAGCTGCTGTCCTTTCCGCCGGGCGAGGGGCTGGAGTGCCCCGGCGGTCTCACAGGCGATGGCGGACAATTCAACCGGGGCCGGAGAGATGTGGAGGTGGCCCTGTTCCACCGCGGAGATTTCCAAGAAATCCCGTACCAGAATCTGCATCCGGGCGGTGTCGGACTGCATGTCGGCCGCCCGGCGCCGGACGCCGGCGGTGTCTGCGGCCTGCTCGGCGATCAGCCCGGCGGTGGCGTGGAGCGCCTGGAGCGGGACCTTGAGGTCATGCGAGGCCATGCGGAGCAACTTGGTCTTGATGTGCTCGGCGGCCTCGGCCCGGCCGCGGGCATCTTCCGTGGCCCGCCGCAGCCGCTGCTCGCCGCGCAGGCGCATCAATTGCAAAAAACTGAGTGCAACAAGGAGGGTGATGCCGCCACCCAACGCGGTCACCACGGCCCATTGGCGCGAACGACGGCGGTCGGCCTCGGCCGATTGCAGGGCCTGATCGCGGCGGAGCAGTTCGATTTCCAATTCCTTTTGTTCGGCCCCGTAGCGGGCGCGCAGCTCGGCCATGCGGCGACGATCCTCGGCCCCGCGGAGCTGTTCCCGCAGGCCGGCGTGGCGGCGCTGTGCGGCCAGGGCAGAGGACAAATCGCCCCGGGCCTCGTGCGTGAGCGCATATTCCTGGATGATGTCAGCGAGGACGTCGTCGCTCTGCAGGGTGGCTGCGTACCGTTCGGCGGCGGCAAGGCTGGCGAGAGAATCGTCCGTCTGCCCGGCGTTGCGCAGGACGCGCCCGAGCCGCCGGTGGGTGTTGGCGATGTAGCGCCGGTACTTGAGCGCCTCGAAGGTGACGAGCGCCCGGCGGAGATACTCGAGCGCGGTGGCATGCTCCCCGCGGGCATCGGCCACGAGCCCAAGATTAGTCAGGGTTTCGGCGATGGCCCGCGAATTTCCGGATGGCACCCGGATGGAGAGCGCCTCCTCGTAGAGCTCGGCGGCACGCCCTGGCTCGCCACGAGTGAGGTGGTAGTTGCCGAGGCTGTTGAGCAGGCTTCCACGCATGCGCTGGTCCGGGGCGACCTCCGCGGAGGCCAGCCCGAGATGAAAATGGTACAGCGCATCCTCGGCCCGATCATAACGCTGATAGGTGAGGCCCAGCCCGCCATGGGTGCGGGCGAGCAGAAACGGGTCTTCGAGCTGCTGGACGAGTTCCAGTTCGGTCAGGTGAACTTCCAGCGAACGTGGATAGTCGGTGAGGTTCCAATAGATCCGGCCTTGGAGGTAGAGAAATTCAACCTGCAGCGCTTTGTCGCCCAGGTGCTGGGCCCGGGCCAACCCGTCGCTCGCGCCCGCCAGACCCTCGGCGTAGTCGCCCCGGCGCCGGTGGAGGTTGACGATGGTGACCAGTGCACGGAGGGCGGACGGCTCATCGGTCGCGCCGGCATAGGCATCTTGGGCCGACGCCAAGTCCAGGTCGCCATCGGGAACCTCCGTGAGGAGGAACTCGGGCTCGTTGGAGGCCAGCAGTGAGTGAACGGCCAGAAGCAGGAACCACCACCGAAGCCAGGCTTTCATGCCGTCGAAGAATGCAGGCCTGGTCGGGCGCTTCAACGCTGCATCGGCCCGGCGCCAAACAAGGCGTCCGCCGCCTCCGGCACGGCAAACATGCGGGCGGCGTTGTGGTCAACGCCGGGAGTGGTCACCAGGCGCCAGTTGAACTTCCACCCCTTGGATTGGGCGAGGGCTTGCGCGGTCTGATAGCAAGCCAGGCCGCGGTCGTAGCGCGAGGCCCCCTGCGCGAGCGCGGGAGGGCTGCGGTCGAGCGAGCGATGTTCCGGATCATTGTCGCCCGTCCCGAGATAGAGCGTAAGCGGGGCGGCGAGGAAGCGCTGCAGGGCGGCATCGTCGCTCAACTCGGCGGGCAGTCCGCCAAAGCCGTAGCCGTAGTCGGCATCGCGCACCGGGAAGAGATGGGATCCGGGATTGGCGGCGATCAACCGCTCCGCCCCGAGGGTTCCGACGAGGCCGGCCAGCCGCGCCACGAACTGCCCGCCGGCGGAATGCCCGACGATGTAGAATGGGCGGGCAGGGTCGCCGGTCAGGGCGCGGAGTTGCGGGATCAGGGCGCCGAAGCGGGTGAATGTCCACTCCTCGCGCGGTCGTGCCACCCCATCGCGGAGGATGCCGCCCTGCTGGTAATCATTGTAGGGAAAGCGCTCCCGGTCAAAAAGAGGCGCGGCCACGATGGCGCCAAAGCGCTCGGCCATGGTGATGGCGAAATTGCGGTAGTC
>CAMAXB010000169.1 GCA_945862035.1 Opitutus sp. GAS368 | reverse complement strand
CCGAGATTCACGCTGAGGTCGAGCGGGCCGACGAAGAGCACGTCCGCGCCGTCGACGGCGGCGATTGCGTCGACCTGCTCGAGAGCCTCGACGGTCTCGATCTGCACCATGGTGACGAGGCGCTCATGGGCGTGGGCGAACATCGCGTTGAAATCCTGACCAAAGGCGGCGGCGCGCGTCATCTTGGCGACCCCGCGGATGCCGCGGGGCGGGTAGCGCATCGCGGCGACGGCGGCGCGGGCCTCGTCGGCGTTGCCGACGTAGGGGATCATCACGCCATGGGCGCCGGCATCGAGGGCTCGCTTGATCCGCTCGGGATCATTGCCCGCGACGCGCACGATCGGCACCGCCGGGGTGGCCGAGACGGCCTGCAGCTGCTGGATCATGGTCTCGTCGCTGCCCGGGCCGTGCTCGTGGTCGAGCAGGACCCAGTCGAAGCCCGCCAGCCCGGCCATCTCGGCGGTGAGCGCGGAGCCCAGATTGAGGAAGGTCCCGCCGACAAACTCGCCCGCCAGAACCCGGTTGCGAAACTCCGCTGTGATTTTCATGGGGTAGTCCCGTAACGAAGCACCCCACCCGCCGCCTTGTCGAGACCACGCTGCCGGGCGAGCGGCAACGCGCCCCCTGTCTTCCTTCCCCTCGTTCTCGTTCCCGTTCTCGGCCTGGTTCGAAAATTCTCCCTCCTCTTCTCTCGCCCCCTGATCGAGCCTCTCCGAATTCGATCCAAACCCGAGAACGAGTAGGAGTAAGAGAACGAAAACGATGCGATCAGGCACCATCCGGCTCAAAATGGATTGAGTCCCCGCCCACGCCCGGCTGACTCTCAACATTCGGGACGCCGACAGTCCCTCCTCCCTCCTCCCTCCTCCCTTCTCCCTTCTCCCTAATGCCCTCCCTCGCATTCATCGGCACCGGCGTCATGGGTCGCAGCATGGCCGGCCATCTCCTCAAGGCGGGCCACGCGGTCCACGTGTACAATCGTACGGCGTCCAAGGCAGCGGCCCTGCTCGAAGCGGGCGCCAAGTGGCATGACACCGCCGGCTCAGCCGCGGCCGCGGCGGATGTGGTGATCACGATGGTGGGCTTTCCGACGGACGTGGAGTCGACCTACTTTGGCGCGGGCGGGGTGATTGAGCGCGCCAAGCCCGGTGCGCTGCTGATCGACATGACGACCTCCAGCCCGGTGCTCGCGCAGAAGATCGCCAAGGCCGCGGCGGCCAAGGGTCTGCAGGCGCTCGACGCGCCGGTCTCCGGCGGCGATATCGGCGCCCGCGAGGCCCGGTTGGTGATCATGGTCGGCGGCGAGGAGGCCGCGTTCGCGCGGGCAAAGCCAATCTTCGAGCTGATGGGCAAGAACATCGCGCGCCTTGGCGCCGCCGGATCGGGTCAGTACTGCAAGATGGCGAACCAGATCGCGGTCGCGGTCGGCATGATTTCCTGGTGCGAGGGCCTCGTCTACGCGCAGAAGGCCGGGCTCGATCCCGCCGCGGTCCACGCGAGCATCAGCGGCGGCGCCGCCGGCGGCTGGTCGATGACGAATCTCGCGCCGCGCGCGCTGGCGGGCAATTACGACCCCGGCTTCTACGTGAAGCATCTGCTGAAGGACCTGCGCATCGCCCTCGACTCCGCCGCCGAGCTCAAGCTCGATCTCCCCGGCCTCACGCTCGCCAAGAAGCTCTACGACCAGGTCGCGGCCAAGGGCTGGGAAGACTGCGGCACCCAGGCCCTCTTCCGGTCCTACCAAGGCTAACGATTTTAACCACGGATAAACACGGATGCACACGGATTGGATCCAAAATCCGATGGTTTGAATCCGTGTCTATCCGTGTTCATCCGTGGTCAATGGATCGAGGGTTTGATGGTTTGAATCCATTCAGGTAAATTCGAATCCATGGCTGATGTCGCTGCGCTCGGTACGTAGTTAAATTCTTCTCCTCATGACGCCCGGATCCACGGTTGCCTTCTCGTCGGTCGCGCGCCTCGCGGCGGCGGCGGATAATGTGGCGATTGCGATCCGGCAGCTGGATCCGGGGACCGTGATTCAGGCGGGCAGCGAGACCTGGACGCTGCGTCACTCGGTGCTCGAGGGCCATCGCTTCGCCGTGCGGTCCGTCCCGGCGGACGACGAGCTGCGTTCCTGGGGCCAGCCGTTTGGCCGGACGCTCACCGCGCTCGCGCCGGGCGACTACCTGTGCAATCGCTCGATGCTCGAGGCGCTCAAGGTGCGCGGGCTCCCGCTCACGCTGCCGGCCGAGCCGAATTTCGAGGACCGCATCGTGGCCTTCACACTCGACGAGGCCGCGTTCAAGCCCGGCACGCCCGTGCCGCTGGTCGCGAATCCGCGGACCTTTCAGGGCTATGTGCGCCCCGGCGGACGCGGGGTCGGCACGCGCAACTGCGTGGTCATCCTCGGCACCACCTCACGCACCGCGAGCGCGGCCCGGCAGCTCGCGGCCCGCCTGCAGCCGCTGGCGCGCGTGCATCCCGGCATCGACGGGATCGTGGCCATTGCGCACACGGAGGGCGGCGGGCCTGACGAGCCCAATAACACCATCGAAATTTTGAGGGCGATGGCCGGCTTCATCGTGCATCCGAACGTCGGCGCGATCCTCGCGCTCGACCACGGCACCGAGCCGGTGAACAACGCGCGGCTGCAGGCCTTCATGCGCGTGCACGGCTACGCGCTCGACGAGGTCCCGCATGCCTTTCTCTCGCTCGACGGTGCGCTCGCGGCCGGGCTGGCCGAGGGCGAGCGGCTCGTGCGCAGCTGGCTGGGCGCGGTCAACGCCGCAGCACGCACGCCGGCTCCGGTCAGCGCCCTGAAGGTCGCGCTGCAGTGCGGAGGCTCCGATGCGTTCTCGGGCGTCTCCGGTAACCCACTCGCGGGCGCGATTGTCCATGAGGTGATCCGCCACGGCGGCGCGGGCAATCTGTGCGAGACGGATGAACTCGTCGGCGGCGAGAGCTCCATCATGGGCAATATGCGCGACCTCGCGACCGCCCGCGCGCTGCTGGACAAGATCGAGGCTTTCAAGGAACGCCTCTCGTGGCATGGCATCACGCCCGAGTCGAATCCGTCGGCCGGCAACAAGTTTCGCGGGCTGTACAACATCGTCCTCAAGTCGCTCGGCGCGGTGCACAAGAAGGACCCGCGCACGCGCGTCGAGGCGGTCATCGACTATGCCGAGCCGATGCGGTCGCCCGGCTTCCATTTCATGCAAAGCCCGGGCAATGACCTCGAGGGCATCGCCGGGCAGGTCGGCGCCGGCTGCAATCTGTTCCTCTTCGTCACCGGAAATGGCTCGATCACGAATTTTCCCTTCGTCCCCACCCTCAAGCTCACCACCACCACACGCCGGCATCAGTTGCTGCAGCATGAGATGGACATCAACGCCGGACGCTACCTCGACGGCGAGCCGATGGAGGCGCTCGCGGCCGAGGCCTTCGACCTGCTGATTGACACGGCGTCGGGGCGGAAGACCAAGGGGGAGCAGGCCGGACACTCGCAGGTCTCGCTCTGGCGCAACTGGCGGCAGACCGACGCGTCGCGCTTGGCCGAGCTCGCCCGCCGCACCGCGCCGGACGGACGGCCGCTGCTCGCCGCCGCTGATCTCCCGCCGGAGGCCGGCGCCGCGTCCGGAGCGTGGTCGGCCTACGCGCTCGCGGATGGCGCCTATGCGACGGACCGCATCGGCCTGATCCTGCCCACCAGCCTCTGCGCGACCCAGATCGCGCGGTTGGCAGCGGACCGCCTCAACCAGACTTCCCTTGGCGCGATGCAGGGGATCTCGCGCTTCGCGACGCTGCAGCACACCGAGGGCTGCGGCTTTGGTGGGCAGAGCATGTACCAGCTCCTGCACCGAACCTACCGGGGCTACGCGACGCACCCGAATGTCGCGGCGACGCTCCTGCTGGAGCACGGCTGCGAGAAAATCCCGAACGACGTGATGCGCCGCCAGTTCGAGGCGGTGAACCTGCCGCTGGACCGCTTTGGCTGGGCCAGTGTGCAGCTCGACGGCGGCATCGAGAAGGCCATTGGCAAGATCGAGGCGTGGTTCGCGTCGACACTCGGCGCGAGCACCCCGCCGCCGGCGCTGCCGAGCGGGCTGGGCGCGCTCACGATTGGCTTTCAAACGGCGGCGCCGGTCCGCCCGGCTACGTCGACAGCGTGGGCGGCGATCGCGCGGTCGGTCCTCGCGGCGGGCGGATCGATCCTGGTACCTGAGGCGGATCCCCTGCTCGCGTCGCCCGCCTTCGCGACCGGCCTACTCGGCGGGCGTACTCCGCGGGCGACCCTGGCCTACGGGCAGCCCTTGGCGGCACGTGGCCTCCATGTGGTGGCGACTGAAACCAGCCACTGGGCGGAGAACCTCGCCGGCCTCGGCGGCTGCGGCGCACATGTGTTTCTCACGGTGGTCGCGGACCAGATCGACGAAGGCCACCCGCTGCTCCCGGTGCTGCAGTTCTCGGAGGCGGGCGCGGGGCGCGAGCCGGCGACGGAGGACGTGGACGGACGCCTGCCCAACGACGCCGCCACGGCGGAAGCGCTCGTGCGCGGACGCCTCGCGGAGGTCGTCGGCCACCGCTACATTCCACGTTCCGCCGCGCTCGGTCTCACGCATTTCCAGCTCACCCGCGGCCTCCTCGGCATCTCGACCTAGGGCCGCGGAAAGTGGGGGCAATCCACCCACCCTTCCCACGGTTGCGTTGGGACCGGCGTTGACCATGCTTCCATCAACCCGCTGGACCAATGAACGCATCACCCCTTTCCCGTTTCCTCCGCCTCGGCTGCATTTGGCTGCTGGCCACGCTGGCCGCGTCGGCCACGGATGTGTCCGGCGTCTTCAGCGACAAGGGTTCGGTCATTTCCAGCGAGCAGCCCGAGCAGGCCGGCGAGGAAGCTTCGCTCCATGCCCTGTTGAGCCAGGAGTTCGACCCGGAAATGGGGCGCATTATTTATGCCGAGACTGAGCGCCTGGACCTGATCCAGACGAGCGACAACCTCACTTTCCGGGCGCACTTGGAGAAGACGCGGTTGAGCTGGTCGGTCGAGTACCTTTACGAAGCGGTCAAGGGGTCGGTCCACGGCCCCCGCGTAATTGTCAACCTCCGCAAACCGGAGGAGCGCGACGTCTACACCTATATCTTTGAGCTGCTGGAGAACACGGATCACCTGCTGGTCACGGTCTATCGAGTCACCGCAACGATCGTGGGGCCCTCGGGCCAGCCGATCGGGAGCTTCCTGTTCGAGCGCATGGCCGAGAGCAAGTGACCGGGGTGCGGCGCACGCGGGTTGGCCCGCGGAGCAAACGGAAGGACGCGGAGAAAACCACGATCTCTTTTACAGGAGGTAACGGAGACAACAGGGAAGGGTCGGTTTGGATCTCCTGCCTCCCTCGGTTCCCTCCTGTTCAAATTATCCGGTGCCGCGCTCTTGCGCCTATCCCGCGGACAATTTTGCCCGATTGATCGTCACCTCGGCCCGCTGGCGGGCGTCTTCCCGGTTTACCGCAATATGAAGTCCGCCCGACCCACGCTCCGTTCCCTGGCCGCCGAGGCGGGCGTCAGCGCGATGACGGTATCGCTGGCGTTGCGCAATCGGGCGGAGATTCCCCTGCGCACGCGGCAGCGCCTGCAGCGGCTGGCCAAGCAGCGCGGGTACCAGCCCGACCCGACCCTCAATAAGTTGATGCAGCACCTGCGCACGACCGAGCCGACGCGCAACCGGGCGAACATCTGCGGGCTGTTCGAGGCGGCCTCGAACGCGGACTTCGCCCAGCATCCGTTCTTTGCCCGCCTGACCGCCGGGCTGCAGCGGCAGGCCGAGGTTCTGGGGTTTTCCTTCAGCCAGATCAAGCTACCGGAGCGGCGGTCGCGCGGCAAGCTGCAGGCGGTCCTGCGCAACCGGGGCATCGAGGGCCTCGTACTGCTGCCGATGCCCGATCAGACCAACCTCGCCGACCTCCTCAACTGGCAGGACTTTTCCGTCGTCTCCGTGACCACCTCCGTCGTGGCGCCGCGGGTCCATCGCGTCACCCCGCATCACTTCGACAACATGGCCCACGCCTGCCGCCAGCTGACCCGCCGGGGCTTCAAGCGCATCGGCCTCGCGATCACTCAACGGTGGAATGAGCGGGTGCGGTTCCGGTGGACGGGTGCCATTGCCTGGCAAAATGCGTTTGGTGGGACCACGCCGGTGCCGCCGTTTCTCGGCTCGACCGCGGGTCCGACGCTGGACGATGCGGGTTTCGCCGCCTGGGTGCGACGGCACAAGCCAGACGCGATTCTGGTGGAAGCGATCGACAACGACTTACTGGAGCGCGCCTGCGCACGCTTGGGGCTGCAGGCGAGGCCGGTGGTGATCGCCATGGATCGATCGCCGGAGGACACGGGGCCGGGTATCGACCAGAAGCCGGAGGCCATCGGTTCCGTCGCGATTGAGACCCTCGCGGGCATGATCTACCGAGGGGAGCGCGGGCTGCCTGTCCACCCGCTGAGCATCGCGGTCGAGGGCGAATGGATCGAGGGCGCGGCGCAGCCTGCGAAACGCGGAGCCTGATCCGCTTTACCGTAAAACCCCGACAACCTTGCCGCCTCCGGCCGATCATCGATCCTTTCCCTCTCCGCGGCATGGCGCCATGCCCGGGCGTCCGCCACCACCCCACCCCCACCCCCCGCCCGCCATGAGCCCGTACTCGCGTCGTGAAGCCCCGAACCTCGGCCTGTTCTCCTCCTCCGCCCTCGGCCTGCTGGCCGCG
>CAMAXB010000168.1 GCA_945862035.1 Opitutus sp. GAS368 | reverse complement strand
AGGTGCGTCGCGCCGAGCCGAAACGGTGAAGGATGACTTGGCCACCTACTTCTCCGCCTCGCCGGCGACCACGCCCAGGGAACCAATGATCATCAGCTTGTAGTCGACGGCGGGATCGGGTGTCACGACCGGCATCGCGGAACGCAGGTGCGGGTCTGGTTCCGCGATGGTGAGATGATGCTGCAGCGGGGCCGGGGCGGCCGGCCTCAGGTCAGGGAAAAGCGTCGGCGCTGCACGCGGGGCCTTCAGCAGATGCATCAATTCCGCGGTACTGCATTGCGCGGGCGGCGTCGGGACGAAATCCAAGGGGGCACCGTCGAACGCCGGCACGGCGGGTTCGGCGGCAAAGCTTGCTCCGGCCAGTAACCCCAGGAGCGCTCCCATGACTCGCGTCTTCATTTCCTCCTGCTAGCGATCTGCGCTCGCTTGGCCAGACCTCAGTCCCGCCGCTCGTGGACGTGAAACGTCGGCTTGGCTCGCGCAGCCTGCAGGGCGCTGGCCGAGGGTTTGCGTGCCTGCGCCTGCACAACCTTCTTGGCGACGGTGCGGAGCTGCTTCAGCTGGGCGGCAAAGTCCTTCGGGAGCGGCGCGCGCAGGTCGAGCACCTTGCCGGTCACCGGGTGCGTGACGACCAGACGCTCGGCGTGCAGCATGACCCGGTCCGGCTGGACCTTGAGCCGTGCATCGGGTTTCCATCCGTACACCTCATCGCCCAAAATAATGTGCCCGAGATCCTTGAGATGGACGCGGATCTGGTGGGTGCGTCCCGTGTGAATCAGGCAGCGCACCAGCGTCCCAATCTGGCCGAAGGTCTCGACGATCTCCCAGTCCGTGCGCGCATCGCGGCCGCCGTCCTCCGGCTCGACCACGCCCATCTTGTGCCGGTGATTCGGGTTGCGGCCGATGGCCTTGCGAATGCTGCCGCTCATGAGCGAAGGGACGCCGGAAACCAGTGCCATGTACTCCTTGCGCAGGGAACGCTCCGAGAACTGCGCCGCGAGCCCGCGGTGGGCCGCGTCGGTCTTGGCGACCAGGATCACTCCGGACGTCTCGCGATCGAGCCGATGGACAATGCCGGGCCGCTCGACGCCGCCGATGCCGCTGAGCGAACCCGCACAATGGGCGAGCAGCGCATGCACCAGCGTGTCCTCGCCCGTGGCGGCACCGGGGTGCACTACCATGCCGGCCGCCTTGTTCACGGCCAGCAGGTGCTTGTCCTCAAACAGCACATCGAGCGGAATCTTCACCGGCCGCAGGTCTGTCGGCCGCGTATCCGGAAACGAATACGCAAGGGTGTCCCCGGTGCTGACCGACTGGCTACGCTCGATCGCGCGCGGGCCGAGCCGGACCAAACCGGCCGCGAAGGCGCGCTGCCACGCCATCCGGCTGTGCTCGGGGAATGCCCCGGCGAGCACCTTGTCGGCGCGCTGGCGGCGGACCCCCGCGGGAACCAGGTACTGCGTGGAGGGATCGTCGGAGGAAGGCACGGATGCCCATTGCAATCGATTCCGTCTTCGCGCGCAACGCTCAACCGTGCGGGCCAGGCGGCCTCACGGGACAGCGAGGCCGAGCTGACGGTCGATCTCCGCCCCCATGGCGGCGCGGATCGCCGCCGGCACCAGGGCAGTTTCCCAGCCATTCCGGACCAGCTGGGCCAACTCTCCGACGGAAAAGCCGCCCTCAGCGGCCAAGGCGGCATACTCGCCGGCGAGGTCGTTGCCGAAGACGAGCGGGTCGTCCGTGCTCACGGTGCAACGCACCCCCGCCTGCATCAGGGCGCGCAACGGGTAGTCCGCGTACGAAGGGTAGACCCCGAGCTTGAGATTGCTGATCGGGCAAACGTCGAAGGTCACGTCGCGCTCGCGGGCCAGCGCCACCACGGTCGGATCCTCGATCGCGCGCACCCCGTGCGCAATGCGGGTGACCCCGAGCAGCTCAATTGCCTCGCGCACTCGCGCGGAGCCGTCGAACTCACCGGCATGGCACTTGGTCAGCTTTCCCGCCGCGCGCAGGCGGGACCAGACGCCTGCGGTCCAGGCCTCGGTCGGGGTGGCCTCGTGTCCATGCAAATCGACTCCGGCGAGCTCATCCCAGTTCTCCAGATCGTCGATCACGGCCCGCATCGGGCCGGCATAGTCGGATCGCAGCATGCCGGCGAAGATGCGCACCTCGAGCCCGGGCGGCACCGCGGAGCGGATGGCGGCGATCATCTCGCGACCGGGGACGCCGATGAAGCCCGCCACGGGCAGGTGAAAGCTGGTCTCGACGTAGCGGACATTCTGGAGGACGTGGCGGGCAAACGTCACCCGGGCCGCCTCGTGGTAGCGCTCGGCCGAGACGAACCAAGGGAGCGCGTGTCCGAGCAGCACCTCGTCGAACTGCGGGAACGACGCGAAGCGGAATTCCGGGCGACGGAAAGGCGGGTTCGGGGGAAACCGGACTGGATCCCAGGCAGTCAGTAGATCGTAGGAGAGCGAACCCTCCAGATGCAGGTGGGTCTCCGTCTTCGGCAGGGCCTGAATCAGGCTTGCGATGCGTCCGGACGCGTTCACGAGCGATCGGTCACGAGGCCGCGGCGCCGCGTGGAGCCTGGGCTCACTTTCCGGCTCCGAGCAGGTACTCGGGGTTGAGCTTGTGCAGGCTCTTGGGCACGAAGATTCCGTCCTTCCGGATCAGCTTGCCGTCGAACCAGATCTCGCCGCCGCCGTACTCCGGGCGCTGGATGCAGACCATGTCCCAGTGGACCTGGGACTTGTTGCCATTACCGACGCCCTCGTAGGCCTGGCCGGGGGTGAAGTGAAAGGAACCGGCGATCTTCTCGTCAAAGAGGATGTCACGCATTGGCTCCCGGATGTGCGGATTGAAGCCGATTGCGAACTCGCCGATGTAGCGCGAGCCGGCGTCACTATCGAGAATCTCGTTGAGACGCTTCGTGTTGTTCGCCGTCGCCTCCGTGATCCGGCCCTGCTTGAAACCGAGGCGGATGCTGTCGAAGGAAGTCCCGAGGTAAACCGTGGGCGCATTGTACTGGATCACGCCCTCCACGCTGTCCTTGACCGGGCAGGAGAAGACCTCGCCATCCGGAATATTGCGCTCGCCGCCGCACTCGCGCGAACCGATGCCCTTGATCGAGAAGCGAAGATCGGTTCCCGGGCCCTTGATCTGCACGCGATCCGTCGCATCCATGAGGCTCTTGAGCGCCTTCATGCCGGGAATCATGCGGGCGTAGTCGAGGGTGCAGACATCGAAGTAAAAGTCCTCGAACTTTTCCGTGCTCATTCCGGCCTGCTGGGCCATGGCGGGCGTCGGCCAGCGCAGGACGACCCACTTCGTGTCGTTCACGCGGTGGTCGAGCACGGGCTTCATCAGGCGGGACACCAGCTGGACCTTGGTCGCGGGCACATCCGAGCTTTCGAAAATGTTATCGGAGCCGCGGAGCGCGATGTAGGCGTCCATCTTTTCCATCCGCTTCAACTCGATCTCGGCATGCGGAGCATACTGGGCCTCCTCGGCGCTCAGGATCAGCTCTCGGCTGATCCGGGCGCGATTGATGTTCACGAACGGATGGGCACCGCGGGCCCGGGCGGCGCGGATGAGCGCGACCACCATGGCGTCGGGCACGTCATAAGCATCGATGAGCACGCGCTCGCCCTTCTGGAGCGAGGTCGAGAAACTGGTGAGGCCCTCGGCGAGCCGGTGAAAGCGGGGGTCGATCAGCATGATGCGCTGAGCTTAACGCCCGGACTCCCCCCGCGCGCAAGCGAAAGGTGACTGCCCGGGTTAGTGGACACTGCTCCCGGCCCGGGCGGTCCGCCTCCCCCGCTCTGGCCGTCGACCCGCCGCGCCGGCCTGGCCGCGCCGCCAACCGCGCCGGCCACCGCACCGGAGCGCGGGGCGAAAAGACTCACCCGACGCGCAACGACTTCAGCGCCCCGGGCGGGCCTGCTCAGGGAAACAGATCCGGCCGACCGCCTCGTCGAAGTCCGCCGCGCCGCGGATGATCTCGATCTCAAGCCGGAGGTAGTAGACCGGGACGGGGCATGGCATCTCGTCGGCGATGCGGACGGCATCCTTTTCCGTGGTCACGATGTAGTCGACCTTGTTGGCGAGGGCGGCGCTGAAGATGTCGACGAAGTCCTCATAGCCGAAGCGATAGTGATCGAGGAAGCGGCGGGTGAAGACCACGTCCGCCCCGAGGTCCTTGAGGAACTTCTCAAAGCTCTCCGGCACCGCGATTCCGCTGAAGGCCCCGATGCGCCGGCCCTTCAGGTCGTCCAGCGGACGCCGCTCCTCCAGGCCGAAGCGCTGCAGATGTTTGGGGCGATGGGCGCACTCGATGATGTCGACCCCGGGATTATGGGCCCGGATGGTCTCCTCGAGTTCCGCGTCGCGCCGCCCGTCGGACTTGGTCAGGAAAATATAGCTCGCCCGCTGCAGATGCTTGATCGGTTCGCGCAGGATGCCGCGGGGCAGCGTGAACCCGTTGCCGAAAGGGTTGGTCTTGTCGACCAGCAGGAGGTTCAGCCGGCCCTTGAGTGGCAGGTACTGAAACCCGTCGTCGAGCACGAGGGTGTCGCAGCCAAATTCCTTGATTGCATAGGCCCCGGCCTTCACGCGGTTTTTGTCCACCAGGACGACGACCCCGGGGAGATTGCGGGCCAGCATGTAGGGTTCGTCCCCGGCCTCCTCGCTGTTGAGCAGGACGGTGACCCCGTCGCTGACCACCTTGGGCGGGGGCTCGGCCGTATGGGTGAGCGCATACCACCATTTTCTCCACAAGGGCGGTGACTTGCTCTTATAACCTCGGCTTAAAATCGCGACCGTGCGCCCGCGGTCGCGCAGGGCCCGTGCGAATTTCTCCACCACCGGCGTCTTGCCGGTGCCGCCCACGGTGAGGTTGCCCACCACCACCACGAGGCAGCCCAAGGGGTGATCCTGCAGGATGCGTTCGCGGTAGAGCCAAAGCCGGGCCTGGGTGATCGCGGAGAAAAGGTAGGACAGTGCCTGCAAAAAGCCGGCAAATACCACGGCGCCGGAATCTTCCCGGCGACCCGTGATCACATCGATCGCATAGAGTTCAAAGGTGTTGAACTTCTTTTTGAGCCAGGAGGCGGACATGCAGGCGGAAGTCGGATTGGCCATTGACGAAACGCGTCAGCTGGCGATTTGTTTCCTCTTCTATCAGCACGCCCGCGTAGCCACGCAATCCACATCTGCCGATCCTCCTTTCTCCATGAGCTACAAACTGTTCATCCCCGGTCCCATCGCCGTCTCGGAAAAGACGCTGCAGGCCATGGCCAAGCCCATGATCGGCCACCGCAGCACCGATTTCGTCGCGCTCTACCAGTCCATCCAGCCGGACTTGCAGGCGCTCTTCTACACGAAGGACCCGGTCTACCTGTCGACCAGCAGCGCCTGGGGCATCATGGAGGGCGCCCTCCGCAACGTCTGCACCAAGAAGGTGCTGAACTGCATGAACGGCGCGTTCTCGGACAAGTGGAACGATGTCGCCCTGCGCATCGGACGGCAGGCGACCGCGCTCAAGTTCGACTGGGGCCAGCCCGTCGACCCCGAGGCCGTCCGCCGCGAGCTCGCGACCGGTGCCTATGACGCCATCACCCTGATCCACAACGAGACGTCGTGCGGCTGCATGAGCGACCTGCCGGCGCTCATGGCGGTGATCCGCGAGTTTCCCGAAGTGATCTCGATCGTCGACACCGTCAGCTCGTTCAGCGTGCTGCCGATCAAGAAGGATGAACTCGGCATCGACATCTTCATCACCGGCTCGCAGAAGGCGCTCGCGATGCCCCCCGGCCTCGCCATGGTGTCGGTCTCCAAGCGCGCGCTTGAGCGCGCCGCCAAGGTGACGGATCGCGGATACTATTTCGATCTCGTCGAGTTCCAGAAGAACCACGAGAACGGCATGACCCCGAGCACGCCGGCCATCGCCCTGATCTATGCCCTCAAGTCCAAACTGGAGGACATCAAGGCCGAGGGCGCCGAGGCCCGCTATGCCCGCCACGCCCGCCTGAACAAGACCGTGCGCGATTTCGTGCTGGGCAAGGGCTTCACGCTCTTCCCGAAGGAAGGCTATGGTTCCCTGTCGCTGAACTGCTTTGCGAACACGCTCAACCTCGACCTCGGCGCCCTGAACAAGACGCTGAAGTCAAAGCATCACCTCGTGATCGATGGCGGCTACGGCAAGCTCAAGGGCAAGACCTTCCGCATCTCCAACATGGGCGATGAGACGGATGAGACGATCGCGGCCCTGCTGAAGTCGCTCGACGCGGCCTTGGCCGAAACGCCGAGACTGCCCGCGGCCTGAGTTGCCCAAGAAAGGGGTAAAGTAAAGAATGCCGCCCCGGCTGGGCTGGCATTCGCTTGCTAAGCTCGCCGCGCGTCGCCTTCTTCCGAGCTGGTAACCCTTAAAAAACGGGCGTTCCCCGCCCCAGGGGATTCGCACTTTTCCGCCTTTTCCCCGCTTTTTTCGACGTGATCTGGATTCTCGCCATCCTCCTCTGCGTACCGGGAACCGCCCTCATCGGGCTTAAACAACGAGGCTGGAGCCCTGCTGAAGCACTTCGACTCGGGCTACTGACGCTGGTTTGTTTGGGTATATCGGGTCCTTTCATCAATGATCAAGGCCTAGGCACCGGAGAAGCGACCAACTACTCCCTCGCGGTCGCAGACACTGTCATCCAAGCCCGAGCTGGCCTATTTCCAGTCCACGTTGGCCAAACCGAATATGCGTTCAATGGCCGTGTTCATCCGCTTCGGACGGCGG
>CAMAXB010000167.1 GCA_945862035.1 Opitutus sp. GAS368 | reverse complement strand
GCCCCTTGCCAACCCAATAAGCACGCGCCCAAAGCAAGGTGTCACGCACTACGTGACACTTTTCGTTCCCGCCGCAGGGCCGCGCCGGAGCGCGGCGGGGAGATGGCTGCGTGAAATTTGGCGAAGCGGGGACTTTACGGGGGCGGGTGGGCGGGGCAGTCTGCGGTCATGCCCGGCCGCACCTTCGATACCGCTCTCGGGCTCTGCACGGTTGCGTGGGAGGGCCGGGAGGTGACCGGCTTTCGCTTGCTGGGCGGGGATCAGGCGTCGGTCCCGGAGGGCGATGTCCCGGCCTGGGTTCAGCCACTCATTGCCCGCGTCCGGCAGCATCTAGCCGGGGCGCCCGAGGATTACACGGATCTCCCTTTCGCCTTCTCGCGAGTCTCGGCCTTTCAGGGCGAGGTGTATCGCGGCGCGCTGCAGGTGAAGGCGGGGCAGACGCTGACTTACGGCGGGTTGGCCCGAGCGATCGGTCAGCCGGTCGCGGCGGCGCGCGCCGTCGGCACCGCCCTCGGCCAGAACCCGTGGCCGCTGCTGGTGCCCTGCCACCGCTTCGTCGGCGCGGACGGCACCCTGACGGGGTTCTCCGCGCCGGGCGGCATCAAGACCAAGCTGAGGCTGCTCGCACTGGAGGGCGCCCAGCTCTTCGCAGAGTGAAGGCCCTGCCCTAAGCCGGCGCGGCGGCTGCGCAGGCGCTCGGTGCAACCGAGCCCGTACTCGGCCGGGTGAGCACCGCGGTCGGGCCCTGGCAGCTGGAACTCGAAACCACGCGCAGCCTCTTTGCGGCGCTGCTGCGGGCGATCAGCTACCAACAGCTGCATGCCCGCGCCGCCGAGGCCATCCACGGCCGGGTGAACGCTCTTTTTCCCGGCTCGCCCTCGCCCGCCGCGCTGCGACGGCTCTCCGACGAGTCACTCCGCGGCGCGGGGCTTTCCGCGGCGAAGCTCCTCGCGCTGCGCGACCTTGCCGCCAAGGCCGAGGCAGGGATCGGGCCGAACCTCGCGCAGGCGCGCCGGCTCTCCGCTGAGGCGTTGATTGAACGCCTCACGGCGGTGCGGGGATCGGCCCATGGACCGTGCGCCTGCTGCGCCTCTGCCGGCTCGGCCGGCCCGACATGCGACCGGTCGGAGATTTCGCGATCCGCCTCGCCTTCTCGCGTCTGGATCTAAACGGCCGTGAAACTCAACCGGCCGAGCTGCGGTGTCAGGCGGAGCGGTGGCGCCCCTGGCGCTCGGTCGCCCGCTGGTACCTCTGGCGCGCAGTGGCGCCGGCGCCGGCGGCCGCGGCAAATGATCTCGCTCGGGAGGGGGCGAAAGGTCCAGACTTGGCCGAGTGAAAGCCCCCACCCCCGCCCAGTTGCGCAAGCTTGAGCGCGCGGCCCGCGCCGCCGCCACTGAAGCCTACGCCCCCTACTCCCGGTTCCGCGTGGGGGCGGCGATTCTCATGGAAGGCGGAAGGATTTTCAGCGGCTGCAATGTGGAGAACGCCTCCTACGGCCTCTGCAATTGCGCGGAACGCACCGCGATCTTCAGCGCCGTCGCCGCCGGCCGGCGCGAGCTGCGCTGCGTCCTCGTCTACACGCCGACCAAGACGGCGACCATGCCCTGCGGCGCATGCCGTCAGGTGATCAATGAATTCGGCCCGGAGGCCTGCGTGATTTCGATCTGTGACAGCCGCGAGCGAATCGAGACGACCTTGCCCACCCTGCTCCCGGGCGCCTTCGGACCCGCGGATCTGGCGTAGGCCAAGTTGAAGTCGACCGCGGATGACGCCGGGAAGCGCGGGCCCAATCCAGTCCAGCCGACCAAACTTCAACCCGATTTTACCACGGATGGACACGGATGAACACGGATACGATCCGGCGCCCGCCAAGGATGTTCTCATGGGCATAGCCCCGGTCGTCACTCAGTGGATCTCAAAGTTGACGGATTGAATCCGTGTTCATCCGTGGTTAACCTCCGGTCGGATCGAACGCTCGATTCGGTGGCCCAGCGCTCAGCTTCCCGCTGTGAAAAAATCCCGGACCGCCACCGCGGCCTGGTCCGCGGGGACCTCGTGTTCCTCGCGCGCGGTGAGATCGCGGATCTTGACCACGCCCTTGGCGACCTCGTCGTCACCGAAAATCAGCGCGAGTTTGGCGCCGGAGTCGGAGGCGGCCTTCAATTGTTTGCCGAACGCCACGTCCTTGAGCGGGTAATCCACACGGAAACCGGCCCCGCGCAGCGCGGCGATGTCGCCAAAGGCGGCCTGGCGCGCCGCCGGGCCGCCGATCACCGCGTAGACATCGGGCGCTTGGACGACGGTCGGCATGAGGCCGCGTTGTTCGAGCAGCAGGGCCATGGTGACGTCGCCGATCGCAAAACCGACCGCCGGGAGTTCGGGGCCCCCGAGCTTCTCGACGAGGTCGTTGTAGCGGCCTCCGCCGGCAATGGCCCGGAGCTCGCCCTTGCGGTCGAAGGCCTCGAAGACGAAGCCCGTGTAGTACGCGAGACCGCGCACGACGCCGAGATCGACGGCAACAAAGTCACCGATGCCCATCGCGTCGATGCCCGCGAGAACGGTGCGCCAGTCGGCGAGGCGCGCCGCCAGTTTTTCGCCGCCAATCCCGGCCAGCGCGGACTCGAGGTCGGGGAGGGTCGTCACTTTAAGGAAGGCAAGAATCTGGGCCTTCTTTTGCGGGTCGAGCGGTCCGTGGGCGTCGCTGTAACCCTTGAAGGCGTCGTCGCCCATCTTCTCAAACTTGTCGACGGCCGAGAGGATGGCGCGGGCCTGCTCGTCGCTGAAGCCCAGCGCCTCGAGGTAGTAGAACCAGAGATTGCGGTCGCTCAGGCGGACATAGACATCGGCCGATGTGAGGCCGAAACCGCGCAGGCACTGCACGAGCAGGCCGAGCAGTTCGATCTCCGCCTCGGGGCCCGGCTCGCCGAAGATATCGGCGTTAAACTGGAAGAAGGCGCGCTCGCGGCCCTTCTGGGCGCGCTCGTAGCGGTAGAACTCCGCAATACTGAACCACTTGATGGGCCGTTTGAGCGAATTAGCCTTGGCGCCGACCAAGCGGCAGACGGTCGGGGTCATCTCCGGGCGCAGGGCAACCTCGCGCCCGCCCTTGTCCGTGAAGCTGAAGAGCTGGGCCTCGATCTCGTCGCCCGACTTGCGCCGATAAAGGTCGAGCGGCTCCACGACGGGTGCATCGTACTCCTGAAAGCCATGGGTATGAGCGGCCTGCCGCCAGAGGCGGAAGACGTGATTCCGACGCGCAAACGCCTCGGGATAGAACTCGCGGAAACCGGGCAGGGACTGGAACGCGGCCATGGGGACGCAACGTTGGGGCGGCGGCGAACCGAGGCGAATCGAAAAACGCAGCCCGCCCGGGCAGAAAAAAGGCCGGGGCTACAGGCCCGGCCTTGGAGAAACGAATGCGCGAGCGGCGCTCAGGTCAGTTTCTGGATATCGAGCTTCTTCAGCATCTGCTTCAGAATCTTGCCCGACTTGAACTTGACCACGGCCCGCTCGGGGATGACAACCTCGGCTTCAGGCTTGTTTGGATTGCGACCGATGCGCGACTTGCGTCGCTGGACCTCGAGGACCCCGAAATTACGCAGCTCAACATTGCGGCCTTCGGCCAGTGCACGCATGATGATGTCGAGCGTCATTTGCACTGTCGCGACCACTTCCTTCTGTGGGAATCCGGTCTTCTCGTAGATTTCCAGAACGATCTCGCGCTTGGTCAGATTTGGCAGGTTTTCAGACATAGTTTTCCTTTCCGTTAGCCCAACAGGATTTGCCTAAGTTATTTTCAACAGCACGATTACGTCAACCCAGAAGCTAATTTTTTTCACATCCATGAGCGATAAAGATTCACAAAACCCTATGGAGCAACTGCCTAAGCAGTTTCGCGACCTCCTGAAGGACAGCCCCTTTCGGGCGATGTTTGAGCCTAAATCGACGGCTGGAGCCGAATCACCGCCAGCAAGTGGCAACCCGCAAAGCGATGGGAGCCAAGAGGAATTGAAGCGGATCCGGGCATTTAACCTCAAACCGCGCGAGATTCGCGACTACCTGGATCGCTATGTGATTCAGCAGGCCGAAGCGAAGAAGGTCCTGTCGGTCGCGATCTGCGATCACTACAATCATGTCAGGCAGTGCTTGGAGGATTCGGCCGTGCGCGAACGCGACTACGCCAAGCAGAACATCCTGCTGCTGGGTCCCACGGGGGTCGGCAAGACCTACCTCATGCGGACCGCGGCGCGGCTGATCGGTGTCCCCTTCGTCAAGGCCGACGCCACCAAGTTCTCGGAAACCGGCTACGTGGGTGGAGATGTCGAGGATCTGGTGCGGGACCTGGTCAAGGCCGCTGGGGGCGACGTGGAGCTTGCGCACTATGGCATCATTTACATCGACGAGATCGACAAGATCGCGACTGCTTCCGGGGCCACCGGCGGGCGCGATGTTTCCGGGCGCGGCGTGCAAATCAATCTGCTTAAGCTGATGGAGGAAACGGAAGTCTCGCTGACGGGCCAGAACGACCTAGCGGCCCAGATGCAGGCCATGTTCGAAGGCCAGCGCGGCGGGCGCGCGCGCAAGCGCACGATCAACACCCGGCACATCCTCTTCATCGTGAGCGGGGCCTTCCCGAAGCTGGCCGAGGGCATCAAGCGGCGGCTGCAGAGTTCGCAGATGGGCTTCGCCGCGGCCTCTGGTCCCCGTCTGGAGGAGGACAGCGATTACCTGCGGCTGGCGCAGTCGCGTGACATCATTGACTACGGCATGGAGCCCGAGTTCGTGGGGCGCCTTCCCGTGCGGGTCGCCTGCCAGCCGCTCCAGGCCCGGGACCTTGAGCAAATCCTTCTCACGAGCGAGGGCAGCATTTTGCAGCAATACCGGGCGGACTTTGCCGGATACGGCATCGATTTTGAGATCACGCCCGACGCGATCACGGCCGTGGCCCGCCGTGCCTCCGAGGAGAACACCGGGGCCCGCGGACTGATGACCGTGCTCGAACGGGTCTTTCGGAACTTCAAGTTCGAGCTCCCGTCGACGGGCCTCAAGGCCTTCCGGGTGGAAGCCGCCACCGTTGCGGATCCCGAGCCTGCGCTCCGCGTCCTCCTGCGGGAGAATGCGGTGCGCCAGCGCGAAGTGCTCCGGGGCGATCTGCAAAGCTTTGCCGATCGCTTCAAGGCGGATCACGGTTTCGAACTCATGTTCGAAGACGACGCCATTGACCTGCTCGTCGAGCAAAGCCTCGAGGCAGACAAAACCATCCGCGCGCTCTGCGAGGACAAGTTCCGGAACTTCCACCACGGGCTGAAACTCATCACCAAGGAGGGCGAATCCAAGACGATCCCCATTACCCGCGAAGTGGCCGCCGACCCGGAAAAGGCGATCTCCGCATGGGTGGTGGAGCGCTTTGCGCAAATGACCACTACCCAATGACCAATGTCCAATGGACATTCGGATTTCCCTTCATTGGTCCTTCGTCATTGTTCATTAATCATTCCCTCCATGCCTGACCCGGTTGCCGTCAATTCCATGTTCGCCCGCATCGCCCGTCGCTACGATGTCGCGAACCGCCTGCTCAGCGGAGGCGCGGACGTCGGGTGGCGGCGCATCTTGGTCCGCACGGTCGCGCAGCATGCGCCGCGGGACGTGCTGGATCTGGCCACGGGCAGCGGCGACGTCGCGTTTGCCCTCGCCCGCGGGCTCCCGGGCCACACCGCGATCACGGGAATGGACTTTTGCCAGCCGATGCTGGACGAGGCGGAGATCAAGAAGCAGCAGGCCCAGCGTTATCCCAACGTATCCTTCCGACCGGGCGACGGCCTGGCCCTGCCTCTGGCAGATGCGACGTTTGATGCCGTCACCGTTTCTTTCGGCCTGCGCAACATGGCCGACCGCCATCTGGCGCTGACCGAGATGCACCGCGTGCTGCGTCCGGGCGGATCCGTGCACGTGCTGGAGTTCTCGCAGCCCCAGGCCTGGTTTCGGCCTTTCTACTATTTCTACCTGAAGAACCTGCTGCCCTTCATCGCGGCCGCCGTGACCGGCGACAAGAAGGCCTATGATTACCTGTGCGGTTCGATCGAACAGTACCCGGGCCCTACGGCCAAGTCGGCGGAGATCCGCGCCGCGGGCTTCAAGCAGGTGACCGTGTGCCGACTGACCTTCGGCATCGTCGCCCTGCATTCGGCGACGAAATAGGCCCCGGAGGGATCGCCGCAAAAAACACGAGGATTGCTCGGTCGACGCCAGTCGAGCGCCCGAGCGCGCGATCGGGCGCCGTGAGAACCACCCATTAACCCGCGGAGTTTTTGCGTTCCTTCCGGCCAAACTCCGAATCCGGAATTCGTGACTTCCGGGTTGAAGTTCCGCGCCGTTCGGAACCCGTTCCGGATCCAGCCCGGATCAGCTGAACGACTTGCCGCAGCCGCAGGTACTCTGCGCGTTGGGGTTCTTGATTTCAAACCCCTTGCCCTGCAGGCCGTCGTCGAAGTCGATGAGCGAACCCTCGAGGTAGGCATGGCTGGCGGGATCGAGCAGGATCGCGAGACCCTCGCTCTCGAAACGCTGGTCATCAGCCTTCGGGTCGTCGAACGACATGCCGTACTGAAAACCCGAGCAGCCGCCGGTTTCGACGAACACCCGTAGCAGTTTGTCGGGGGCGTTCAGTTCGGCGTGCATCGTCCGCACCTGCTGCGCGGCCTTGGAAGAAAGCGTCACCATACCCGTAGGCTAGCCCCGGCGAGGTCCCTGTCAACGGGCCGCACCCAACCTCCAGCAGATTCCGTGCTAGGCAGCACTTCCCCTCTTGCCACTCCCCCGGTGCCCGGCTTGGCTGCCGACGTGCCTGAGTTTAAACACGTCTTCAATGAACTGCACT
>CAMAXB010000166.1 GCA_945862035.1 Opitutus sp. GAS368 | reverse complement strand
CGTACCTGGGCGCGGCGGGGGAGCGATTTCAGACGGACTGGCTGGCGGCGTGGATTGCCGATCCGCACACGCTGCGGCCGGGCACGCGCATGCCGAATTTCAAGCTGAGCGAAGCCGAGGCGGCGGCGCTCACGGCCTTCCTGCTCGCGCAGGAGACGCCGGTGCGGGTCGCGGCGGCGGCGAAGGGCGATCCGATCCGCGGGCAGGAGAGCTTTGTGGCAAAGAGCTGTTTGAATTGTCACGCGCCGGCGGGCCCGGTGCGCGCGCAGGACTTTGCGGCGACGCTGGCCGGCGGCTGGACGCGCGGCTGCGTCGCGGAGGACGCGGTGGGGCGGGGGGCGGCCCCGGATTTTGCCTTCAACGCGCGGCAGCGTGCGGCGCTGCGGGCGTTTGCGGGGGCGGGGACGGGCGTCCTGGTGCATGATGCGCCGGTCGAGTTTGCGCGGCGCCAGTGGGTGGACCTGCAGTGCTCCGCGTGTCACGCCCGCGACGGCGTGGGCGCCGTTTACACGAGTCTCACCGCGGAAATCGCGGCGCACGAGGCCGCGCACCCCGGGCGTCCGCCGCCGGATGAGGGCGAGGAGAGCAGCGTGGACTTGGATCCGCCGCTGCTGACCTGGGCAGGCGAGAAGCTGAAGCCCGAGTGGATGCAGGCGCAGCTGGCGGGGGCGCTGTCTTATCGCGCGCGGCCTTGGCTGGCGGCGCGCATGCCGGCGTTTCCGGCGCGGGCAGAGGCCCTGGCGGCCGGGCTCGCGGCGGAGCATGGCGCCCCGGCGGTGACACCTGCGGATGATGCGGGCGCCGCGGCGACGGCGGAGCAGATCGCGGCGGGGCATTTGCTGGCCGGGACGGAGGCTTTTAACTGTCTCGCGTGTCACGCCGTGGGCGAGACCCCGGCGACAGCGCCCTTTGGCGCGCCCGGGGTGAACTTTGCCTACGTCACGGAGCGGATCCGGCCGGAGTACTTTATTCGTTGGATGGACAATCCCTTGCGGGTTGTGCCCGGCACGAAAATGCCCAAGTTTACCGACACGGCCGGGCGCACGCTGAACGCGGACGTGCTCGACGGCGACACCCGCGCCCAGTGGGACGCGCTCTACGCTTATCTTCGCACCCTGCAAAATTCGTCCAACCCCTGATCCCCCTGCCCCCCATGATCCCCCTGAAAACGACCCTGCGTTCCCTGAGCCTGGCTGCCGCGCTGGCGGTGGCCCCGTTTGTCACGTCCGCGGCCGAACCCAACACGCTGACCTCGGCCGAAGCCGCGGCGGGTTGGAAACTGCTTTTTGACGGCAAGACCCTGGACGGCTGGCGCGGCTTCGCGACGGACGGCACGCCGACCAACTGGAAGGTGGAGAACGGCGCGCTGGTGTGGGTGGCGCGCGGGGGTGACCTCGTGACGAAGGAGATGTTTGGCGACTTCGAGCTCTCGCTGGAGTGGAAGGTCGCGAAGGGCGCGAACAGCGGCATCATCTATCGCTCGGGTCTGGGCGAGAAGGCCCCGTGGCACACGGGACCGGAGTACCAGATTCTCGATAACATCGACGGGGCGGACAATAAGATCGAGTCACACCGGGCGGGATCGCTGTATGATCTGATCGCGGCGGGCCCGGATGTGACCAAGCCGGTGGGCGAGTGGAACCTGGCGAAGGTGGTGGTGAAAGGCTGGCGCGTGGAGCACTGGCTGAACGGGAAGAAGCTCCTCGAGGCCGACCTCGCGAGCCCCGAGGGTAAGGCGATGATCGCCGGCAGCAAGTTCAAGCCCCAGGCGAAGTTCGCGACGCTGACGGAGGGCCACATCGTGCTGCAGGACCACGGGGATGTGGTGTACTACCGCAGCGTGAAGGTGCGCGCGGTGAAGTGACGCGCGAGTTAAGAGTTGGCCGTGGCCCGCAGAACACGCGGATAACGCGGAATCGGATTGGATTAACAGGAGCAAACGGAGACGGGCATGAGGTTCGATCCCGTGCTTTCTTGGAAACCTCTGTGCGCTCTGTTCCCTCCTGTGAAAACGGATTGAAGATGGGTTCCGCTTCCATCCGCGTATTCCGCGGCCCCTCTCTGTAAAACGCCCGGAATTTTTTGGGCCGACCGCAGCGCGCGGTTGCAATTAACGCCACGCCGGATGCTTTTCGGGGAGAGTTTTTGAATTTTCGTGTGATGCCGCCCTTTCTCCCTACCCCCTGTTCCCTGCTCCTCCCGGCGCTGCTGGCGGTTGCGCTGGCGGCGGCGGGGCCGGGGCGGTTGGGGGCGGCGGTCGGGCTGGACCAGCCGATGCAGCTCGATCCCTTGCTGGTGGGGGCAAATTCCTTTGGGCGGGCAGGGACCGACGAGCCCATCGGGGCGGGCATGGTGGAGGAGGACGATCCGCCGTTCACCAACTCGCTCCTGATCGGCTTTGGCGACGGGGAGGACGAGCTCACGCAGGAAATCGAGGAGCAGCATCAGGCTGTGGCGGCAGTCCCGCCGGTCGATCTGGCGACCGGGATTAACCGGGTTGACCTCCGCGGGTTTCCCACGCCGCGGCTGCGCAATGGGTTCACCCAGAGTGGCGTGCCCGAGATTCTGGGCGTCGAGCGTAGCGAACTGATCCAGGGCCCGCTGACCCCCGTGACGGGTCAGGCGGCACCCGGCGGGATCCAGAACTCGGTCACCCTGCGGCCACGGACCCGCCCCACGACGACCCTGAGCGCGGGGGCGACGGCGCGCGACGCGCTCAGTGCCGGCTTTGATGCCTCGCGCGTCGTGGTGCCGAGGAAGGGGTGGAGCCGGGTGCTCGCCAACATTTACCGCAAGGACGGGCCGGAGGACTTTTCGTTTCGTGAGACGCGCAATGTGAGCGGCGCGCTGTACTGGCGTCACAGTGGGACGACGAGTTCGCTGGTGCAGTTCGATTTCCAGGACCTCACCGCCAACGCATCGCCGGGGATTCCTGAGTACCGGTTGACTGCAGGATCGAAAATCCTTGGGCCGTATCTGCCGTTGGCGGAGTTTCACGCCTTCGGCCCGAATGCCTCGACGCGCAAGCGGCTGGGGAGTGCCAGCGGCTTGCTGGAGGCGCGGCCGAATCAGAATCTGACCCTGCGCGCAGGGGTGCAGGGCTTCTGGCGTGCGCTGGAGGAGGAACGCTGGACGACGGGTCAGTACATCGTCTCCACGGGCAAGTTTGGCGGCACACGCGAGCCGCAGTATCAGCAGCAGCCCCTGCGGGCGCTGACCGGTCAGCTGGAGGGCACGCTCCGCTACTCCGCGATCGGTGCGGAGCACAAGGTGACGGCCACCGCTGGGCACAGCCTCGTGCGATCATCGCGCCTGCAGCGGGGTTTGGATGCGGCCGGGCGCGCGGCGTTGCCGGCGGATGTGCGCAGCTTCGATCCCGAGGAGCCGAACTGGTTCCGGCCGGCGTACAGCGAGGCGCTGTTCAATCGCATCATCACGGACCGCGTGGAGACCACGGGTTACACGTCCGCGCTGGTGAGCGAGCGCGCGGCGTTTGCGAAGGGGCGTCTGGTGGCGACGGCCGGCCTCCGCTTTGACCAAGTGGATTTCTCCCTCCGTGATGACCGCCCGGATACGACTCGGCCCCAAGTGCAGGACACCACGTCGGAGGGCACCTGGCTCATGGGAGCGAACTACCTCGTTCGCCCCAACCGGCTGCTGGTCTTCGGCAACGCGAGCCGCGCGTTTCAGCCCTCGACCCGCATCGATGCGCGGACGGGACGGCTGCAGGGCAATGCGAGCACGCAGGGCGTGGAGCTCGGGGCGAAGGGGATCTTCCTCGCGCAGAAGCTCAATGTGACCGCGCTGGTGTTTGCGTTCCAGAACCAGAACATCTCGCGACGCAACCCGCTCTACAACGACCCGATTGAGGACGCACAGCTGTCGCAGCCGGAGCTGGTGGCGGAGGGCGAGGAGGAATTCACGGGCGGCACGCTCGACCTGCGCGGTCAGGTGACCCCGGCGTGGAGCGTGAACGGCCGCGCGAGCTTCACCCGGGCGATCACGACGGCGTCGCCGGACCTGCCGGAGGAGGAAGGCCGCGCGCTGACGCGCGTACCGCGGTTCACTGCGGCGATGCAGAGCCGGTATGCGTTCACGGCGGGGAAGATCCGCGGCCTGTCGGTGGGCGGTGGGGTGACGTATATGAGTGACTACGTGGCCTCGTATGAAAGCGCGTCGCGCGAGTACCTCGCCTACCCCTCAATCGTGCTCGCCAGCATGAATATCTCCTACCGCTGGCGCGCTGCGAACCGGAATCACAGCGTGAGCCTGAACAGCAGCAATGTCCTCAACCGCGACCTGCTCTCCAGCGTCGGCCGCGTCGGCGCCGCCCGGGACGTCGGGTTGAATTATGGGGTAACTTTTTAGCGCGGCGGTGCCGCGCAAATCCGAAGGACGAAGTCCGAATGACGAATTCGGAGGCCGGCGGGGGGGCGGGAGTCAGGATTCCGGAGTCAGTAGTCAGGAGGACGGAGCCGCCGCAGTTATTTGTTACTTGTTAAAGGTTAATTGGGCGGAAAATCGGAGGCGATGTCGGATGCGCGTGAGCGGGTTCGGGGGTGTGTCCCATTCACCAATAACGAATAACCGATAACTCCGCACCGCGTCCGCCGGCGCCCCAATAACAAATAACGATTAACCATTAACTCCGCCGGCTTCGCCGGCGCCGCGCGATCTCAGATTTGAGATTCCGTGGGTAGCCTTCGCTTGGCGAAGGTTCTCGGCGAGGTTGGCGGCAGCGTCGTGTTGGCGCCAGCGCTCGGCGACCGACTGCCGAAGCGTGGTGTCGATGAGATCGAGGTCGATCCCTGCGCGACGTGCCTCGGCGAGTGCCTGTTCTCCTTGTTCCATTGGAAAAACACCGATGACAGCGGTGCGTCTTCCGGGCCAGCAAACGCGCCTGCGGCGCAAATCTGAAATTTGAAATCTCAAATCTGAAATCGAGCGGGTTGCCCGCGGATGCAGCCGGATGGGCGTGGATGCGGAGAGTTAAACAGCTGCGGACAAAGACGTCCTGGTTGGTCTGCGCAGAGACGTATTCTCTGTGCCCTCTGCGTTCCCTTCGACGCCAGAATCTGAAATTTCAAATCTCAGATTTGAGATCGGGCCGGCGGAGCCGGCCCGTGAACCCCCCGGAAGCCGGGTCGTCGGTCAGGCGCTGGGTGGACAAGGGGGCGGCGGCGGTTCAGGGTGGGGAGCGTGAAACTTCCTTCCCCTCTTTTTGGCGTCATCGGCGGCCCGGGGTCGTCCGCGACGGACTTTCATGCGGTGCTGCGGCAGGCGGCGCTGGCCGCCGGATTCAAGGCGCCGGAGATCGTGACGGTCACGCTGGCGGCGGGCGAGGGCGCGACGGACGGGGTGCGTCACCGCAAGATGCGTCTGTTCGAGGCCGTGCGGGCGTTCGAGCGCCGCGGGGCGGCGGCGGTCTATCTGCCCGGATGGGTCGAGCAGACCCTGCTGACAGAGCTGCGCGCCGAGACCACGGTGCCGCTGGCGAATTTCCTGAGTGAGCTGGCGCCGGTCCTGAGTACCCTTGTAGCCGGGGTCGCTGACCCCGGTGTCTTGGCGTCGGCTCAAGTCTCCCGGACCGGGGTCAGCGACCCCGGCTACAGGGCCAAACCAAGCGCTCCCGTGACGATCGGCGTGCTGGCGGATCCGGCCGAGCAGGCGGCGATCGTGGCGGCGCTGGGCGGTCCGGGCGTGACCCTTGTTTTCCCCTCGACCCCGCTGGGTGCGGCTCCGACGGCGGAGGCCTGGGTGCAGGCGGCCCGGGAGCTCGGGGCGGCCGGGGCGACCGTGGTGGTGCCCGCGCCGTCCGACGTGGCGGCGGTGCAGGCGCTGCGCGCGGCGGGTGTGGCGGTGTTTGATTCCGCGGCCTGGTACGCGGCGCGCGGCCTGTCGACGGCGCGGCCCAAGCCGAAGCCGTTCAAGATTGGCATCGTCGGCGGGGTGGGCCCGGCGGCGACGGTCGATTTCCTCGATAAGATCGTGAAGGCCACGCCGGCGAAGAAGGACCAGGAGCACATCAAGGTCGTGGTGGAGCAGAATCCCCAGATCCCGGACCGGACGCGCAATTTGATCCATGGCGAGACCGACCCCACCATCGCGCTCTATGCGACCTGCCGCCGGTTGGAGGACGCCGGGGCGGACATCATCACCATCCCCTGCAACACGGCCCATGCCTATGTGGAGGATGTGCAGCGCCACCTCTCGGTCCCGATTGTGAGCATGCTCCGCACGACGATTGAGCACATCCAGAACCGCTACGGCGTGACGCGCCGGATCGGCCTGCTGGCGACGACGGGGACGGTGCGCACGGGGGTTTACCATGCGGTGGCCCGCGGCATTTTTGATCTCATGGTGCCGGATGATGAGCACCAAGAAAGGGTGATGGCCTCCATCTATGGCCCGCTCGGCGTGAAGGCCGGTTACACGGAGGGCCAGTGCCTGGACGATCTGGTGGCGGGCGTGCGGCATCTGGTGGACCGCGGGGCGGAGATCCTGATTCTCGGCTGCACGGAGCTGCCGGTGCTGATCGACGAGTCGGATGACTACCGCATCGCGGGAAAAAGCGTGGTGATGCTCGACCCGACGAATCTCCTCGCGCGCCGCTGCGTAGCGCTGGCGCAGGCGTCGGGACGGTGATTTCGTGTTGGCTCGGGATCCGCGGTTCGGGCCGGCAGCCCGGCATTTTAACCACGGATGGACACGGATGGACACGGATACGGAAATCGGCTCGGTGTAGCTGGCCTCGCTGAGGCCGGGGCTGTCGCGATCGAGGTGGAGCGTGTTGCCCTCTGTATGGACCGGAGACAAGGGTAACACTCAATCGGAGACATAGGTAACACTTTTTGGGGCGTGGCCGAAGGCGGTTAGGAGTAGATGGAAC
>CAMAXB010000165.1 GCA_945862035.1 Opitutus sp. GAS368 | reverse complement strand
GCTCGTCGCGCGGGAGGCCTCACCACCGCGGTTCGCATCGGCCGAGGCCATCTTCACGCCGTCGAAGGAAACACCGGTGTACTGGGCGTCCATGCCGCCGAGGCGGGGACCACGGGCTTCGGACTCGACGTAGTCGAGGTCGACGCCGGGCAGGTACTTCAGGAACTCACCGACGTTGCCGTCCGTGACGTCACCGAAGATGTCCGAGGACACCGAAGTGACGATATTCATGTTCTGGCGCTGCTCCATCATCGCCTTCGAGTTACCTTCGCGCTCCGAGGAGACGGTGAAGGCCTGCAGCTCGACGACGCCGTCCTGGTTGGTGGTGGCGGCGGTGCTGATGAGACGGATGTCGCGCACGGCGGTCTGACCGGCGGAGACGGTGAACGTCTCGTTGACGGTGGTGTAACCGATGTACGTCACGGTGATGGAGACTTCACCGGCGGGGACATTAGGAATACGGTAGGAGCCATCGGCCTGCGAATAGGCGACAAGGTTCGTCCCGCTCACGCGGACTTCAGCATTGCGGGTATACGCTCCCGTGGTCGGGTTCTGAACCCGGCCTTGGATCGTACCCGTGCCGGACTGCGCGAAGGCAGAGGACACAGCCATCACCCAGCCGAGGGCCAGGACGACAGCGAATCTAAACCAGTTAGTTTGGGGGTAGTGCTTCACGGTATTTTTGGTGTTTGATATCTATTACCCACCGAAACGGTGACACCTGCGGACACTTCCAGAAGGCCAAAAGACCAAAGAAAACAGCAACAGGAGGTAGCTTGGGGGGTAATACCGGCCGCAACGGTCTGCGCGCCGACCTTCCATTAGTGCGAGCCCCCCCCTTTTGCTGCAAGAAAAATTTCCTGCCTGACAGACACGTAAGATGCGTGAATTGGGTTATATTGTCTCACTATCTTTCGACATGCATCGGTAGCCTCCATAATTTTTCAAGTTTGACCTCCGGCGAACCACCCAAAGTCGGCGCATTAGCCAAATTGTTTGCCTTAAGGGTCCCGGTGCCGGCGATCTAGCATTAAAGAAATTCATTGAAGAGGCCACCTTGAAACGTCCGCGCCGAGGCGCGGTTTGACTAGCCGAAGGCCTCCGGGCTGCGCCGTTACGTTGGGCCCACCGCTCGTGATTGTGACGCCGTTTTCAGCTCTGGTGACCAATTCAGTCCGACCCTATCCGCTGCCTTGATTTCTGCTCCGCTTTCTCGGCTGCGCTCCCATCCCACCCCTGTTGTTTTGTCCCATGTTGATCCCTCTCCGCCTGCTCACCTGCCTCGGTTTCCTCCTCACGCTCGCGAGCCCGCTCACCGCCGCCCGAAAATCCGTCGATGAGCAGCGCGACAAGATCCGCGCGATGCACGACAGGTTCTGGCTGAACTAGATGAGCTAAATCCCGACGCCCGGGCGAAGATCAGGAGCGCGGCGGGCTAGGCCGTGTTCTCCACTGTCGGCATCAACCTCATGCTGGCGAGTTTCGCCGGCGGCGAGGGCGTCGTGGGGGAGAAGGGTCTGCTCTCCAATGCGGAGACGTTCATGAAAATGGAATTGGCGGGAGTCGGCATCGGGCTGGGCGTGAAGGATTTTGGCGCCGTCTTCGTCTTTTCCAGCAAGGACAATCTCCGCGCCTTCGCGGAGGCCGGCTGATGCCGCCGCCAAATCCGCTAGGAAGGGTGCGGCGGCAAGCGGAGCCGGCAATCTCGCCGACGGCATCGAGGTTTTTCAGATCACCAGGAACGGACTCGTCCTCTAGGCGACCCTGCAGGGCACCAAGTACTGCAAGGACAAGGACCTGCACGAGCCCGTTCCCCGCGGGCAGGGTGTACCTGCCGCCGCCGGGCGACCCTGGTCAGCGCGGCGCCGGCCGTTTTGCCGGAGGCGCGGGAGGCGCGGTCTCCGCCAGCCGAATACCCGTGGGCTCGATCAGGATCCGGCGCTCCCGGTACAGGGAACCGATCGCCTGCTTGAACGCCTTCTTGCTGATCCCCAGCGCATCGCGGATGTCATCGGGCGAGCTCTTGTCATGGAGCGCGAGATGGCCGCCCGCGGCCTGCAGCGCCGCCGTGATTTCCTCCGTGACCGACGCGATCCGCCGGAACCCGGCCCGATCCAGCGCCAAGTCGATTTTTCCGTCCGGTCGTACCACGCGGACATAGCCGACCATCGGCTGCCCAGTCGGGAGCGATCCCGAAAGCTCGCCGCGGTAAAGCAGGCCGCTGTGCTGATGCTCGATGATCGCATTGTAGCCGAGCGGCGAGTCACCCGTGATGAGCAGGTTGACCCGCTGCCCCTCGACGTAAGGCGGCGGCGTTTTGTTCAGCCAGCGGTTGAGCCGCGCACTGGCAATAATCCGGTCCGTCTTCTCATCCCGCGCCACGCGGACCACCCGGCGGTCGCCCGGCTGCACCGGCGTCGCCAGCTCGCGCATCGGCAGCAGGAGGTCTTTCTCCAGCCCCCAGTCGAAGAACACGCCAACGCTGGGGTTGACGCTCACGCAACGCAGGTACGCAAACTCCCCCACCATTGCGAGGGGGGTCTCGGTCGTCGCCACCAGGCGGTCCTCGGAATCGCGATAAATGAAGACGCTCATCGTCTCGCCCGGCCGCACGCCACGCGGGATGTAGCGCCCCGGCAGCAGGATCTCCCCGTGCGTCCCCCCATCGAGGTAGAAGCCGGGAGTTGCCTCGCGGAGAACCTGCAGCGTGTTGCGTCGGCCAATCAATGCCATGCACTCGTCTAGCAGCCTCCCGCCCGGGCGCCAGACCGAAGCGCAGGGTGAGCAGGGAGCGCGCTTGCCGGCCGGACGCTAAACCGGCACAAGGCGCCATGCCCCTCGCTCTCTTCATGCTGCTGAGTCTGGCCGTCGGTCTAGTCGGCACATCCCCCGCTCGCGCCGCGAGCGATCCGGCTGCGGTTGAATCGGCCATTCGGACCGCTCTGATGGACTTTCTGACCTATAACAGTGATCCGGCTCGCCACGCGGCCTTTTGGGCCGAGGACCTGATCTATACGAGCTCGGCCGCCGCCGTGCGGACGAAGCCCATGATCATGGAGTCGAGCCGTGCGGCCGCCGCCAAGGCCGATCCCTCGCAGCCTGCGGCCAAGTACTCGGCCGAGGACGTGAAGGTCCGCGTCTTTGACGGCTTCGCCGCGCTCACGTTCGAACTGGTCGCACGTTACTCGGACGGACGCGTGCTCCGCTACCGCAACAGCGGCACCTTTGTCCCGCGCGACGGCCGCTGGCAGGCCGTCGCGTGGCAGGCGACGGCGATTCCCGCACCGGCGAAATAGGCCGAGCAGGGCGCCCGCGAATCACGCGAATCGACGCGAAGGCGCAAACCGGGCAACCTCGAAATACACGAAATCAGGATCGGAACCGAGTATTCAGGCCGCCCGATTCACTTTCGTGTGTTTCGTGTATTTCGTGGTGATCTCTGATCGAATTCGCGCTGATTCGCGTGATTCGCGGGCAAGCCCGTCTCCTCAGGTCAGCCAGCGCGCGGCGGCCTGGGCCTTGACGCAGAGTTCGCCCGCCTTGAAGGCGTGTTCCTGCGTCATCGCGTTTTCGGTGCGGTTCAGGCAGTCTAGGATCAGGGCACCAAAGAACCGGTAACCGACCTTGCCGCGCACGTTGAGGCTGTGCTCGCCCTTGTCGTCGACGACGAACACGTGCTCGCCCCCGCGCGCGCGGGCCACGTCCACATACTTGCGCAGCTCGACGTAGCCCTTCGTGCCGAGGATGAAGGTCCGGCCGTCGCCCCAGGTGCTCAGGCCCGACGGCGTGAACCAGTCGACCCGGACCATATTCGTCGAGCCGTTGTCACCAATCAGCGTGGCCTCGCCGAAATCCTCGAGCTCCGGCGTCGACGGGTTGGCGAAATTACCGACCGCCGCCGACGCGACCGTCGCGTCCTTCGCCCCGGTGTAGGTAAGAACCTGCTCGAACTGATGGCTGCCGATGTCGCAGAGAATGCCGCCGTACTTCTCGCGCTCGAAAAACCAGGCCGGGCGCCCCGTCCCCAGGCGGTGCGGGCCCATTCCGATGACCTGCACCACGCGGCCGATCGCGCCGGCCTGCACGAGGTCCGTGGCGTACATCGCCGACTCCACGTTGAGGCGCTCGCTGTAGTAGACCATGTACTTGCGCCCCGTGCGGGCGGCCACCGCCCGGGCCTGCGCGATCTGCGCGAGGGTCGTGAAGGGCGTCTTGTCCGTAAAGTAATCCTTGCCCGCTGCCATCACGCGGCAGCCGATCTCACCGCGCAGATTCGCCACGGCCGCCGCGGTCACCAGCTTCACCTCCGGGTCGGCCAGGATCTCGTCGAGCGAGCGGGCGACCTTGGCCTGCTTGAAGTTGCGCAGGAAGGCCTCGCGCCTCCGCTCATCCGGCTCGTAGATCCACTTCAAGGTGGCGCCGGCATTGATCAGCGCGGTGCACTGACCCGAGAGGTGCCCGTGATCGAAATGCGCGGCCGCAAACACAAACTCACCCGGCTTGACCACGGGCGTGGGCAGGGCCGTCGGCAGAAACTGCAGCAGGTGTTCACTCGCCGCGCCCGGGGCGGCAAGTGCTGCCGCAGGTGCGGACTGCGCATCGGCAAACGAGGGGAGAATCGCACCGGCGGCAAAGGCACCGGCAGACTGCGTGAGAAAGTCGCGACGCTTCATGGCAAAGGGCAAGCAGGGGTTGAAGGGGAGCGCGTCCGAGCGGACCACGCAGGGTTCTCGCAGCAGAGCGAAACGTGTCGTCGAGTTCAAGCGAAGCCTCACGCGGCCCGGCCTGGCCCCTCGCGGAAGGGGTCTGGCCGCACATTGTTACATTTTATCCCGAACTGTCCGCGGACCTTTCCCTCCGTTCGTGAATCCGCTGAACTGCCCAAGGCAAAACCAGCGCGGACATTCGGGGATCTCCCTGAATTTCCGTGGCATACGACCTGCATTTCATTTACCGTCTTTCCTCCCCTTCCGTCCGCGTCCAATCTCATTTGTTTTATGCACCATCCTACCCCTCGCTTCCTCCGACGTTGCGCGAGCCTGCTGCTCGCCCTCGCCGCCTTTGCCACCATCCCGCTCTCCGCCGCGCAGCCACCGACGATCACGCCGCCGCGAGCGATCCTCGGCTTCGACATCGGCGACGATTACCGGATGATGAACTACACCCAAATCTCCGCCCTGTGGCAGACCTGGGTCCGGGAATCCGACCGCATGAAGCTGGAAAGCATCGGTCTCACCGCCGAGGGCCGCCCACAGTACATGGCCATCATCAGCTCCCCGGCCAACCTAGCGAAGCTCGAGCAGTACCGCCAGATTTCCAAGCGCCTCGCCATGGCCGACGGCCTCGACGAGGCCGCTGCCCGCCAGCTCGCCAAGGAGGGCAAGGCCGTGGTCTGGATCGACGGCGGCATGCACTCCTCCGAGAGCCAGCACTCCCAGTCACTCTCCGACTTTGTTCACGTCATGCTCAGCCAGACCGATGAGGAGGTCATGCGCTTTCTGGACGACGTGATCATCCTCGCGGTCAACGCCAACCCGGACGGCGTCGAAATCGTCGCCAACTGGTATATGCGCAACGAGGACGAGAAGGCCCGCACCTTCGTCGGCATGCCCCGCATGTACCACAAGTACGTCGGCCACGACAACAACCGCGACTTCTTTATGTCGAGTATGCCGGAGACCACCAACATCAACCGCGTACTCTATCGCGAGTGGTTCCCGCAGATCATGGTCAATCATCACCAGACCGGCCCCGAGGGCCAGGTCGTGTTCATCCCGCCCTTCCGCGATCCGTTCAACTACAACATCGATCCGCTCGTCATCATCGGCATCGAGCGCGTCGGCTCCGCCATGCACGAGCGCCTGATCAGCGAGGGCAAGGGCGGCTCCTCCATGCGCTCCGGCGCCAACTACTCGACCTGGTGGAATGGCGGCGGTCGCACCACGCCATACTTCCACAATCAGATCGGCATCCTAACCGAGATCATCGGCGCCCCGACGCCCACGCCTCTCATGTTCTCCCCGGCCAAGCAGCTGGCCAAAAGCGACTGGCCGATGCCGGCCAAGCCCCAGATGTGGCACTACCGCCAATCGATGGAGTATTCTCGCTCGATGAACCGGGCCGTCATGGACTACGCTTCGCGCAACAAAGAGAACCTGCTCTTCAACAAGTACCGCATGGCCCTCAACTCGATTGATCGCGGTAGCCGCGATCACTGGACCATCACCCCGAAGCGCATCCAGGAGGTCGTGACGGCCGCCACCGCTGCCAGTGGCCAGGCGGTCGACATCACCACCAGCGGCGTCATGAGCCCCGGCGGTCTGCTCGGCTCCACCGTGCCAATGGAACTCTACGAGCAGGTCCTGCAGAATCCGGCCAACCGCGATCCGCGCGGCTACATCATCCCCGCCTCCCAGGCCGACTTCCCGACGGCGGTGAAGTTCATCAACGCCCTCCTCAAGAATGGCGTCCACGTCCACAAGGCGACCGCCGCCTTCTCGGTCGCGGGTAAAAACTACCCGGCCGGTTCCTACGTGGTGAAGACCGCCCAGGCCTACCGTCCGTTCGTGATGGATATGTTCGAGCCGCAGGATCACCCGAGCGACTTCGCCTTCCCGGGCGGCCCCCCCATCCCTCCTTACGACACCGCGGGCTGGACGCTCGTGAATCAGATGGGCGTGGAGGCCGACCGCGTCTTCGAAAACTTCGATGGTCCCTTCACCCGTGTCGCCACCGAGTTCGAGCTCGAGGCCCCACCCGCCGCCCGGATCACCGGCGTCGCGTCTCCCGCCGGCTACCTGATCAGCCACAAGATCAACGACTCGGTCATCGTCACCAACCGCCTGCTCAAGGCCGGCGCCGAGGTCTTCTGGCTCAAGAGCGAAGTCACCGTTG
>CAMAXB010000164.1 GCA_945862035.1 Opitutus sp. GAS368 | reverse complement strand
CATTTTCCAATCCTTTGCCCGCGGACTGAGTTACAGATTGAAAAGCAAAATGCATAGGGGATGTAATTGGCTTTTTGAGAGGTAACTTTGTCCGCGGGCATTTTTTTGCCCGGCCCCTGCCGCCCGCCGCGCGGACCCCGCCACCGGATCACTCTGGACTCGCCCGCCCGGTTCGGTGCACAACCCCGGGGTGTCCGCGGCCCGGCCCTCCTTTCCCTTTCGACTCGAATTCCCCCCGGAACTGCCCATCAGCAGCCGGGCGGACGAGATCATCGCGGCGATCCAAGCCAACCAAGTCGTTATTTTGGCCGGTGAAACCGGCTCGGGTAAAACCACCCAGATCCCCAAGTTCTGCCTCGCGGCCGGCTGCGGGACCAAGGGGCGCATCGCCTGCACCCAGCCGCGGCGCGTGGCCGCCCTGTCCGTTTCCCGTCGCGTCGCCGAGGAGCTGAATGTCACCTGGGGCCGCGAGGTTGGCTGCAAGATCCGCTTCAGCGACCAGACCACCCCGGCCACGCTGATCAAGTTCCTCACCGATGGCATGCTGCTCGCCGAGGTGCAGGGCGATCCGCTCCTGCGCGGCTACGACACGCTGATCATCGACGAGGCGCACGAGCGCTCGCTCAACATCGACTTCCTGCTCGGGCACCTCCGGACCCTGCGCTACAAGCGTCCCGAGCTGAAGATCATCATCACCTCGGCGACGATCGACACCGCTGCCTTCTCGACTGCGTTCGACGGTGCACCGATCATTGAGGTCTCGGGTCGCACGCACCCGGTCGAGGTGATCTACGCCCCGCTTGATTCGCTGGGCTCCGACGCCGCCGACGGCGATGAGCCCGTTGGGCGCGCAGAGGCCCTGCATTATGTCGATGGCGCGGCCGAGGCCGTGGAACGGATTGCACGCGAAAGCGACTCGGGCGACGTGCTGGTCTTCATGCCCAGCGAGCGCGATATCCGCGAAACCGCGGATCTTCTCACCGGCCGCGTGCGCGGGGTGGAGATCGTCCCGCTCTTCGGCCGGCTCTCCAACGCCGAGCAGCAGCGGGTCTTTGCCCCCAGCCAGCGGCGCAAGGTCATCATCGCCACGAACATTGCGGAGACCTCACTGACGATCCCGGGCATCCGCTTCGTGGTCGACACGGGGCTCGCGCGGGTGAGCCGCTACGCGCCGCAAGCCCGCACCCGCCGCCTGCCGATCGAGCCGGTTGCCCAATCAAGCGCCGATCAGCGCAAGGGCCGTGCCGGTCGCGTCTCGGCGGGCGTCTGCATCCGCCTCTACTCCGAAAAGGACTTCGGTGAGCGTCCGCGCTTTGCCCAGCCGGAGATCCAGCGGGCGAACCTGGCGGACGTCATCCTGCGCATGAAGGCCTTTGGCCTCGGCGACATCGAGCGTTTCCCCTTCATCAACATGCCCGCGGCCAAGTCGATCCGCGCCGGCTATGCCCTGCTGGAGGAGCTGGGAGCGATTGCCGCCGCCGATGCGGCGGCAGGGAGAAGGGAGAATGGAGAAGGGCGCAGGGAAAACCAGATCGTTCAGACATCGGCCAACTCTGAGTCCGGCCATTCCTCTTCCTCCCTGCTCCCTTCTCCCGCTCCGTCAGCGCAGCTGACGGAGCTCGGGCGCGAGCTCGCCCGCCTGCCGGTCGATCCCACCGTCGGCCGCATGATCCTGCAGGCGCGCAACGAGAGATGCCTGCGCGAGGTCCTGGTCATCGCCGCCGGCCTGAGCATCCAGGACCCGCGGGAGCGCCCGCTGGAAAAGCAGGCGCAGGCCGACGCCGCCCACCGGCGCTTCGTCCACCCCGATTCCGATTTTCTCACCCTGCTCAATCTGTGGGAGGACTTTCACGACGAGTTCGAGCGGCTTTCCCAGGCCCGGCAGCGGCGTTTCTGCCGCGATCATTTCCTGAGCTACATTCGCATGCGAGAGTGGCGCGACATCCATGCGCAGCTCCTCGATACGCTCGAATCGCGGGAGGATTTCAAGGCGACCTCGGTCTACGACGGGATCAAACCGACCGCGGAGGGCGGCACCGGCCTCAAGCTCGACTTCGGCGCGCCCGCTTACCGGGCCATCCACCGCAGCATTCTGGCCGGCCTGCTCGGCAATATCGCCGTGCGCGATGACGAGAACGGCGGGTACAAGGCCACGCACGACCGGCGCGTCACGATTTTCCCCGGATCGGTCCTCTTTGCGAAGGACGACAAGAAGAAGCCCGGTGCCGGCAAGCCACCGGCTGAGAAGGCCAACCGCGACAAGCGGGGACCGCGCTGGCTGATGGCGGCGGAAATCATGGAGACGTCGCGGCTCTACGCGCGGACCAACGCCCGCCTCGATCCGCTGTGGGCGCTCGATCTCGGCTCGCATCTGGTGCGCGTGGCACACACCGAGCCGTTCTGGAATGAGGAGGGCGGCCGGGTCCTCGTGCGCCAGCGCACCCGCCTTTACGGCTTGGAACTTGAGGCGCGCTCGGTCAGCTACGGCAAGATTGATCCGGTGCACGCTACAGAGCTGTTCATCCGCGAAGGGCTGGTGAACGACACGATCACCTGGCCGTTCGATTTCGTGGCGCACAATCGCGCGGTGCGGGAGAAAATCGAGAACCTGCTCACCCGCGCACGCGATGCGGGCTATCACAATCTGGATGAGGCGGCCTACCGTTACTACGCGGGCCGGCTCACTCCGGGGCTCGATCCGGCCGCGCCGGTCGAAGGGATTTCTTCCGTGGCTGAACTCGTCGATCTGGTGCGCTCGCGCAAGGGAGCCGAGCCGCGCTTCCTGCTGATGGAGCCCGAGGACCTGCGCGACCCGGAGGAGATTCCGTTTGACGCTGGGGCGTTCCCGGAGGCGCTGCCGATCGAGAATCACGCGCTGCCGCTGAACTACGCCTACAAGCCGGGCCAGACGGACGACGGGGTGACGTTGGAGGTGAATGTCCGCGCGGCCGAGACCCTGACGCTGGCCGCGCTGGATTGGGCCGTGCCGGGACATCTGGAGGCGAAGGTGGAGCACTACCTCCGGGCGCTGCCGAAGGAGCTGCGGCGCGCCTTTCTGCCGCTGGCGGACACGGCGAAGAGCCTCGCGGGGCAGGTGGCCCAGCGCGATCGGCTGACCGGCCGGCGTGAGTCCCTGCCGGCGGCGCTGGCGGCGCAGATCGAGGAGCGCTTCAAGGTGCGCATCGATCTGGAAATCTGGGCGGGGAAACCGCCGCCGGATCACCTGCGCGTGCGAGTCCGCGTCGTGGATGACGAGGGCGGTGAATTGTGTGCCTCGCGTGAGCTCGACGAGATCCGCGCGTCGCTTGCGGTGCGATCGCGCGAGGCCAGTGCAGCTGTGTCGCGCGAGGATCCGGCCGCGTGGCGCGAGGCGCGCCGCAAGTGGGAGAAGGTGGACCAGACGGCGTGGACCTTTGGCGATCTGCCCGAGCGGGTGCATGTCTGCGATCAGGCCGGCGTGCCGGTGTATGCCTTTCCCGCGGTGCTTCCGGCGGTCGAGGGCGTGGCCCTGCGGCTCCAGCGAACGGCGGACGAGGCGGCGGAGGGCACGGCACGGGGGCTCGCGCGTCTGATCGAGCTGCAGCTGCGCTACGAGCTCGCTTGGTTGCAGAAGGACCTGAAGAGCCTGCGCGATCTAGGCACGCTGGCGTCGACCCTGATGCCGATCGAAAGCCTGCAGGAGCAGGCTTATGTCACCCTCCGGCGATGGCTCTGTGATCCTTCGCGGGTGGGCGCGCGCACCGCGGCGGGATTCTCCGCAGCCGTGGAGAAGGCCAAGGGCGACCTGCGTGGCCTCGTGCCGCGGCTGGGCGACCTCCTGCGCGAAATCCTGTCGCTGCGGCAAAACCTGCTGGTCCACCCGACGCCGTACGGCGGCCTGGGGCCGGACCTCAAGGCTCTGCTTCCGGCCGATTTCGTACAGGTGACGCCCTACGGCCAAGTGCCCCAGCTGCCGCGTTATTTAAAGGCGATGAAGGTGCGAGCGGACCGCTGGAAGCAGAACCCGATCAAGGATCGTGAACGCGCCGCGCAGCTCGCGCCCTTTGTTGCGGCTCTGGCGGGGGTCCGCGATCGACCGGGTGGGGAGAGCTACCGCTGGTTGGTGGAGGAGCTGCGCGTGAGCTTGTTTGCGCAGGAACTGGGCACGGCCGAGCCGGTGTCGCCGGTGAAGCTGGAACGGATCTTGGTGGAGTTGCGTGCTGGGACCAAACCGGTGACGGCATCGGCGACGCCCGCGCCGGCGCAGACCCCCATCGTGATCGCGCCGGTGGTGGCTGCCGACAAGAAGAGCGGGCCCGTCAAGAGCTTGGGCGCGCTCGATTCGCTGTTTCGCCGCTAGGTTGACGTTTGGCTGGAATCGCTCGTTGTGGCCGGGGTCGCTGACCCGGGGATCGAGGTGGAGCGGCTTGCCCCCAAGCCGTTGGATCGAATCGCCGTGGCTGCGGTGACCAAGCCAGCGCCTTGAGGGCAACGCGTTCCGCCTTAGAAGCGGTAGGCGGCGGTGACGCCGAATTGGCGGGGATCCGCGCGGGCTTCGTAGCGGGTCTCGGCGTAGTCGGGATCCGCGTTGCCGAAGAAGTACACCCGGTTTTCGTAGACGGCGTCGGTGAGGTTGCGGGCCCACAGCGTGAAGGTCCACGCACGCCAGCTGTGGCCGATCGACGCGTTGAGCACGTTGAACGCGCTGCGCTCCTCATTCTGGTTGTTCGAATCGAACTGGCGGGCGCGGCCGGTCAGATCGACGTTGCCAAACAGACCCGACTCCGGGTGGTAGCCCAGTCCGAGGGTGTAGCTGTGGCGCGGCGTGGCGGCGAGCCGCCGGCCACCGCCGGTGTTGCCGTTGACGAGCGTGAACGGATCGAGCTTCGAATCCAGCAACGCGAATGAGCCGCGGACGGACCACGACCCGGTGAGGCGCACCGTGGCAGACGACTCCAGACCCGTGACCGCCGCCCCGTTCGCATTGTCGGTGAAGAAGCGGTAGCTGCCGCCGAAGCCGGCGGAATCACGCACCTGCGAGTCATGACGGGTCAGGTGGAACGCCGTGAGTTCGCCCGTCAGGCGCTGGTCAAGCCAGCGGCCGCGAAAACCGATCTCATAGTTCCACAGCCCCTCGGTGGCGTAGGTCAGCGGGTCGGAGGCGGGGTCGATGCGCGCGTCGATATTGATGCCGCCTCCCTTGTAGCCGCGGGTGACCGAGGCGAAGAAAAGGTGGCTCGACGTGAGGTCGAGCTCGTAGCTGATCTTGCCGCCCACCAACGTGCCGTCAAAGGATGGTGCCAGCCGCAGAGGCGCGTCGAAGCGGGCCGGGGTTTTGCGAAACCGAGTGCGCAGGCCGGAGCCATCGATGGCGATCTGTTCCGCCCGGAGGCCGAGGACCAGCCGGCTGCGGTCGGTCAGGTCGTGGCCGATCTGACCGAAGACGGCCATGTTCCGTGATTGATAGGCGGTCGTGAGGCCGCGGATGTTTTCTGGATCCTCGTTGGTGTACCGGCTGTCCTCGTCGATCTGGGCAAAGTACGTGCCGACCGTCCAGCGGTCGATGGCACCGACCGCGTCCTGGGCGGCCACGGAGTCGAGGCGGAGTTCCTGATTAATGACCGCGCGCTCGCGCCGGAGGTCGCTGAAGCCCCGGTAGGAAGCGGCGGTCCAGTCGTCGTCGTAGCTGTAGACGGAGTCGATCGACGCGCCGCTCGTCACGGTCGTGAACCAGACGGTCGGCGAGCCCGTGTAGGTACCGCGCAGGCTGGCGGCGCGGGATTCCTGCGCGTCGCGTCCGGGTTGATCGCTGAGGGTGAACTTGCCGTTGTTGTCGAGGGCGAAGAGATCGTACCCGTTGGCGAGATCGGAATAGAGCAGGGCGCCCTCCCAGTTCCACGCCGGGTGGGGATTCCACGCCGCGCGGAGGCGGGCGGTGAACTCGTCGCGGGCATTGGTGTCGGCGTTGAGCGTGAGGTTGCGGCGGAATCCGTCGCTCTCGCTCTGGTGAACGGAGAGGCGGGCCATGAGCTCATTGGGCCGCGCCGCGATCAGGGGACCGCCGACGGCGAAGCCGCCGGCGCGCAGGTCGTCCTCGCCGACGGTGGCCTCGACGAGGCCGGTCCAGTAGGGCGTCGGCGCGTGGGAGACGAGCCGGACGACGCCACCCGCGGCGTTGGCCCCGAAGGCGCCGGCCTGGGGACCGCGGAGGACCTCGACCTGGCTCAGGTCGAAGGTGCCGCCGAGCGAGCCGAGCCCGGTGAAGTCGAGGTCATCGATGAGAAAGCGCACGGCCGAGTCGGGGGTCTCGCCCTCGAACTGGGAGTTTTCGCCGATCCCGCGAATCTGCAGATGGCGCGGGCGGCTGGTGCCGCCGGTCCAGGTCAGATTGGGGATCCGGTCGACGAGGTCGCCGAAATGGCGGATGCCCCCGTCGGCGAGCGCGGCGGAATCGAGGACGGTGACGCTCGCCGGGATACGATCAAGGGGGGAGGCCCAGAGGTCGGCGGTGACCTTGAGGGCTTCCAGCGTGATTGCAGGTCCCGGGGAGGCGGGCGGGGCCGCAGGCGCGGCGCCGGAGGTGGGCTGGGCGGGCAGCGCCGTCAGGGCGGAGAACGCGGTGCTGAGGAGCAGGATTCGTGTCGGGAGTTGCATTTGTGATAAATGCCCGACCCAAATCGGACTCCCGGGTCGGAAGACGATCCCGCGAAGGCGCGATCGAGCTTGTTTCCTTCGCCGGTATGATCCGTTTCAGGTTCAAAGGGTCGAGCGGCCGAGCGCACCGCAATCTCAGTCCTCCGCGGAGGACACCCCTACGAGCAAGGCGGACCAAAGTCCGTTTGCGCCGCGTGTCAATGCCGGGGTTCGTTCGGCGGCTTTCTTCTGGCCTGCGCGCTCCTCGGGCCGGCCTCGGCGAGGCCAGCCACAGTTCGAGCCGAGGAAGTTCC
>CAMAXB010000163.1 GCA_945862035.1 Opitutus sp. GAS368 | reverse complement strand
GGCGCCACGCCGACCACGCGGCGATTTTCGCAGAGATTGACCTCGCCCCGCTCGCAGCTCGGGCACTTTCCGCAGAAGAGCGTGGAATCAAAGGTCACGCGGTCGCCCGGTCTCCAGGACGGATCCACGGCAGCACCGATCCGATGGATCTCCCCCGAGGCCTCATGTCCCATGATCAGCGGAGGACGGCGCCGGCCGCTCGAGCCATCCCAGCCATGCAGGTCGCTTCCGCAGATGCCGCAGGCGCGGATGCGGACAACCACTTCGTCATCGGCAGGTTCGGGATCAGGCCAGGACGTGAACTCAAGGCACGAAGGTGCCGACAATAAAAGCGCATTCATGGGGTGGGAACAGACCGGGGAGGTCTCAACCGAGTCGGTTCGCCGCGGGAGGTCAAGACACGAGCGGCCGGGTGCCCGGGTCAGATACGGGCGGATCCGGAATCGGCGAGGTGTCCGCAACGGGCCCTGGCGGGCCTTGGGCGTGTGCGTCACCTCCTTCGATTCCCGGGGCCACGCGTCTCCCCCTCTTCCTCCTCGCCCGTGTGTTTTCCCTCTTTGGGCTGCAAGCGCAGGAAGCGCCTCGTGCGTAGGTGACCGAGCTGCTGGAGAAGGCCCGAGCGGGGGAAGCCGAGGCCCAGCACAATCCCGGCATGCGGGCCGCGTACGGGATGGGGATGGAACGGGGCGAGGCCGAGGCGATGCGCTGGTACCGCAAGGCGGCGGCGCAAGGCAGCGCGGAGGCGAAGTTCAACCTCGGGTCGATGTACGGCAATGGCGAGGGGGTGGCCCGCGATCTGGTTCAGGCCTATACCTGGTTTACCTTAAGCCAGCGCGCCGGATCCGCGCCGGCGGCCGAGTACATGGGACGCAGCGCACGCTCGCTCGACGCGGAGGAGCGTGCGCGCGCCACGGCATTGGCGCGGGATTTTGCCCTGCGCTATCGGCCTGCGTTGAACCGCCCGTGAAGCTGCGGCGTCGCCCGCCCCGCCCTACCAGAAAAAGTACTCCGCGGACGGCTTGAGGAAATCGAGACTCGGCGGATAGAAGAGGCAGCGCCAGACGGTCGCATGGCGCGACCACGGACCGGACACCTCCTCGTCGCAAGCGAGACGAACCATGGGCGCAGAATCCGCCGGCCTCCGCCCGACCCGATCGCACACCGCCGCAAATCCCCGGCGACTCGCATAGAAGAGCATTCGGCGTTCCACGAGGTCCGAGGGAACCACACGGGCGCACGGATCCCACGCGCGCAGGGCCGCCTCGCAACGAGCGAGTTCGAGCATGGCCCGTTCGCACGCTCCGGTGAACGTTGGAGCGGCTCCATGGCCATAGGCGCGAAGTCCGTGCGCGGATAGCTTGGTGAGAACGACCGCAAAGCCTCCCTGCGGTGCCGAAATGCAAATAGCATCGATCCCCGGCCAATCCGTCTGCATCCACCGCGAAGCAAGCCGTCCCTCCCACCACGCGCTGAGGCAGAATCTCGCAATCGCTTCGAAGAGGGCCAATTCGCGAGCGGCGGCGGGAGAAACGCCGGGGCAAGCCGCAAAACCGTTTGAGGTCGGATCAACATCGAGGCCAAAGCGCCGCCGGCCACCCGGATGGAGCACGCTATGATACGCCCAACGTTCCAGCGCCTCGGAGATGGCAAGATGCCTCGCAACATCATGGACTCCGTCGGTGCCCGTTCCATGGCAATCACCGAAACACTGGTAACGAGATGCGGGGAGCAGTCCTTCTGCCAAACGGGCATGCGCCTGGAAGTACGCCCGGTCAAAGAGAGTGATCTCCGAGCACACCAGCGCGGCAACCGGGCCGCCCTGATCTACGGTGATAGAACGATAGGCTTCTTTGCCGATCCTGTGCATGGGAATATTGGATTGGAACCGGCGACTTTGCCGAAGAAAACCCGCAAGCGCCTCCCGTACTGAGATCGCACTCCGGCTGCTAGGCGAATACTAGAACCCAATAATTTCCTGTAGTTAGGCGGAATCCACTTCCCCCGTCTCCATGAAATGACATCAGCACCACATGGCCAGATATCAGAGCGTTTGGATCGCTGTCATTGCCACGATCCTCTCAAAACTCGATGCGTCTGTAACTCCAAATCCTGCAATCCAAGTATGGAACGAGCGCGAAATCGGAATTCACACCGCAGGATTGAGTGCAATTGAACTCCGCGACGGCAGAATGGCATTCGGTGGACATTCGCTCCTCGTCTTCGACGGTGACAATTGGCAATCGTTTAAGATCGGAACCGCCTCTGCGATACGAGCACTCTGCCTGGATGACAGCGGCCGACTCTGGGCGGGAGCCGCAAACGAAATCGGCTATTTTGAGCCAAATCCGGATGGAAGCCTTGAATTCATCTCACTCAAATCGCTCATTCCGAGTGAAATTCCAGAAATCACCGTCTGGAACATATTCAAAGTTGAGGCAGGCATTCTTTTTGTCACCACGACGAATCTGCTTTTGTGGGACGGAAGAAAATTTAGAACGTGGCCGGTCAATTCCCCGCAATACGTAAAAGCATTCGAAACAAAGCTCGGGGTTCTGGTCCAAGATCGCGTTCGCGGCGTTATATTATTCAATCGAAATGGTCCCGAGCTGTTCGTCCCGCAACACGTCTACGCCAACGCGACAATCGCATTCGCTTCTGCGACAAGCACCGAGTTATCACTTCTCACGGCGGGAAAAACGTGGAATTTCTCGATTCCCGAGGGGAAGCCCCCCCAACTTGAAAATACCACACCGAACTGCATCCCGGACAGTAGTAACTATGCAACGCTACTGAGAAACGGCACTATCGCATCCGCGACCAATGCAGATGGAATTCACCTCACAACACTTAAAACCTCCACCGAGAGGCAGATACTTCGAAGCCAGCACACCCGGTCTATCATGCATCTCTTCGAATCAAGTGACGGGGCGCTCTGGGCCCTCGGCCGAGATCATATCGCGCGGATTTCATTCAATACCACGATTTTTAGCGAAAGCCACGGAATAGCCGGGGGCCAGGTGTCTGCAATCGGCGCAGTAGCTCAGAACCTGGTTGTCTCGACCGACGAAGGAATATTCATTCAGGCTGGGGAACGCTTTCATCGACTGACTGATACTCCAACGGAAAGAGCGTGGTCCATTCGATCTCCTCAAGAAAGAATAGTCCTCGCCGGGACCATAAGCGGAGTTTTGATAAATAATGGTATTGAAACATTTAAAATTGATAATTCCACGGCCGCTTTTGCAATTGAGGAAGGACCGGGAGGAGAGCTCCTGTGCGGCAACGGCGACAACATTTAGATTGTTGATTTAAATACCCGGACCGCTCGGACGATTGTGCCGAACGTTCCAGATATTGTTACCTCGCTTGCCCGTAGCAGTGATAACGATTTCTGGGCAGGTACCGCTACCAAGGGCGTTTACGTCGTAAACTATCGGGGTGAAACGACTGGTTTTGCGCGGGCTAGTCTCGCCGAGGGGCTTCCCGCGGGGGACTACAGCGCAACCGTGTTTCGGGTGAGTGGAATGCTGGCGGTGGCCTGTCGGGTACAGCTCTTTGTCAGGCCCGCGGCTGGGCCTCGATTTCAAGCCGTTAGCAATTTCGAAGGCACCGTTGCACACATCTCGAATCGGGATCTCACTGACGCCGTCTGGCTTTCATTAGGCGCCGATCCTGCGAAAGGTCTCGCCAACCGGGTTGGCAAGTTTTCGGTAGAGAATGGTCTCCCCATTTGGCAACCCCTGAATTTGGCTCTTCATGCTAAGCGGGGGAAGCCGTTTCCTATATATATAGCAAGGAAGCAGCTTGTGGTAGGAACGCCGGCCGGCGTTGCAATATACAGTATAGGCGACGCGGTGGTTCGGCCAAAGCCAAAGAAGCCAATCGTAGTGCTGGAGACACTAAATTCCGCGAAAAAAAGGTTACGGACGCCTGAATTTCCGTTCAGCGAACTACCGATCCGCTTCAAGTTTGGATCACTGGAGTTTGGCCAGCGTGAGGCTCTGCGATTCCAGACCCGACTGGTAGGGGTCGAGCACGAGTGGTCGGTACCGTCAAATGAATCGGTTCTGCAGTACGCTGGTTTGAAAAACGGGGTATATCAATTCATGGTTCGTTCAACCATCGACGGGATTTCCGGCGAACCTTCCTCGATCGTTTTCAGGGTGAACCCACCATGGTGGCGAACGGATCTGGCCTACGGTGGCTACTTTTTCGGTTTCATCGGTGTCGTTACCGCTGCGGTTCGACTGCGGGCACGCGAACAGCGCAAGCGAGCCCTGCTCCTGGAGCAACTGGTCGCAAGGCGCACGGCGCAACTTCTCCGCGCGAGCGAGGCCAAGACGGAATTCGTCACCGCGATGAGCCACGATGTCAGGACACCGATCAACGGCATCCTCGGTACGACAATAGAGCTTTCCCGGTCCCACCTTGACGCGAACCAACGGATCCTTGTCAAACGTCTCGAGGCTTGCTCAGACATGCTTGGTTCCTTGGTGGAGCATGTTTTGGATTTTACGGCCATCGAGTCGGGACAGACGGTCATTGCCGATTCACCGTTCTCGCCTGCGGGCTTGCTCGATTCTGTTCGAACCATTCTTCGAGCAAGTTCGGCGCAATCGGACTACCTGATCGAAAGCGAAATCGATGCTGATTTACCAGGCTGGATCAGTGGAGACGAGGACCGGATCAGGCAGATTATGGTTAACTATGTGTCAAACGCCGTGAAGTACGCGGGCGCCGATGTCATCAAACTTCGCGTCCGGCGGGATGATAACTTTGCGATCTTTTCCGTCGCAGACCGAGGGCCAGGTATTTCCGAAGAGGCCCAGAAGAAGTTGTTCGTTCGCTTTTCGCGAATCACGCCCGCTGCAGGGAAAGAGGGCAAAGGCCTAGGCCTCGCAGGCTGCAGAGTCATTGCTCGGCTGATGAACGGTACGGTTGGGGTGGCCTCTCACGTGGGCGCGGGCGCGGAGTTCTGGCTCAGGGTACCGATGCGGGAGTCGTCACCTGGAGAAATTTTTGACGGTTCACGCCCTCAAGTTAGGTGCGGCCAACGCGCACTTCTCGTTGAGGATATCCCGTTCAGCGCCGAGGCGTCCCGATCGGTGCTGGAGGCCGTGGGATTGGAGGTGGAGGTCGTCTGCACGGGCCACGCCGCCATCGAACGTGTGCAGCTCGATCGCTTTGATCTTGTTTTTTTGGACATTAATCTGCCGGATCTCCCGGGAGTGGAGGTAGCCTCAAGAATTCGGTCGCTCGGTGGCGAGGGGCCTCCAATCAAGATCCTGGCAACGAACGCGCATTCGACGGTCGACCACAAGGCTGAATGTATCCGATCAGGGATGACCGGTTTCATCAGCAAACCTCTGACGCCAGAGAAGGTTCGGCGGGCCCTTACGCGCGCCGATATCTCGTCCCTGCTCGAGGAGACCGGAGCTTCACGTGCATCGTTCGCAATGCTTGAGTTCCTCTCCAAGGGCTCTCCCGCCGAGCTCCGAAGGCACACGGATAGGCTCCTTTCGGGTGTTGCCGGCGAGATGACCGCCCTTTCCGCGGCGGCCAGTAAAGAGGATCGCGATGAAATTGGGCGGACAGCTCACCGCTTGATCACCTATGCGAGGCTTGCGAGTGATCAAAAACTGATCGAACTGGCCGCGAGGCTGGAATTGACAGCCCCGGTTGCCAGCATGGATTCCATTGGCGAGCAAATCTTCAAAATTCGCTCGGGAATCGCTCTTGTCAGGAGTAAACTGGAGGACCACGCCCGCCAGGCGGGATTCGCGTGAAGCCTGCCATGTTCGCAAGCTCCATCAGCTTCGGCGTGCGGCGGATATCAAGTTTCAGGAATAGATTGTTTCTATGCCGCTCCGCCGTTTCGGCGGAGATCTGCAGCCGCTGCCCGATCTCGCGGTTGGACAGGCCCAGCCCCACGAGCATCAGAACCTCCCGCTCCCGTTCGGTTAGTCTGGCCGCATTCAGGCCCACCATTTGTTCACGCCTTCGGGTCGCATCCTGGTAGCTTGTTGAAAAATAGGCGGCTCCTTCCGCGAATCTCTTGATTGCGATCTGTAGGCATGCGAGGTCGTCGGATCGTTTGTCGACGAATCCCTGCACGCGAGCCCGCGAAAGCCTAAACAGAGTGTAGTCATCACTATTTGCAGTCACGACCAGGAAACGTGTTTTCGGCGAGTGCTTGCGGGTTTCCTTGATCAGAGAGAATCCGTCGAGGTCGGGCAACCCGAGGTCCAGAACGACTGCATCGGGGCGTTCGCTCTTCAAATAACGAGCCGCTTCGCGGCCATTCCCTAATGCAGCAGCCAAGCAAACATTCGTGCTCTTCTCGATGAGTTGGCGGAGGACTTCACAGAAAAGCGGCTCATGTTCAACGATGGCAATTCTTTGGATTCGCCGAGCGTCAGGTGCGAGGGAGGGAGGGATCATTGGTTTCTGTGAGCACCTGACCCGACGCAAGCGACGGGGTTGGACTGGCTGGGGCCACGAAGCGATTCCCTTCTCCAACGCGAAGTGGATCAGCTTGGGCGTGCCCGTGATCTCCAATTTTCTCATGATCTGGCTGCGATGCATCTGGATCGTCGATGCCCTCAGGCCTAACTGGTTGCCAATCTCCGCGTCAGTCAGCACCCGGCCGATCAGAGACAGAATCTCGACCTCCCAATCACTCAGGATCTTGGTGAAGCACGCGGGGTCATCCCGCATCGCCTGCTTCCGCTCCAGCAGGTAGGGCGAGTGGTATCGGCGACCCGCCTTCAGCGTCGCCAATGCCTCCTTCAACATCGCCACCCCGCCGTTGCGCTTGTCGACGAAGCCCTCAAGCCCCAGCCGCTCCACCCTCAGCATCGTGTAGTCCTCACAGTGGGCCGAGACCACAACGTTCTTCGGCCGCTCCTGCCGCTTCAGTTGATCGTCCACCAGATCAAAGCCACTCCCGTCCGGCAGATCGAGATCCAGCAATACCAGATCCACCTGCTCCGCCGCCAGCGTCGCACG
>CAMAXB010000162.1 GCA_945862035.1 Opitutus sp. GAS368 | reverse complement strand
TCGCCGAGGCCGGTCCGAGGTGCGTGCCTCGATTTCGCATAGCGAGAATCTCGGACCCGTACCGGCCGCCCAGCAGGGCGGAAGGTGGAGCGTGTTGCCCTCAACACGCTGGCTTGGCGCAGCGGCACAGGCGTTTCGATCCAGCGGCTTGGGGGCAAGCCGCTCCACCTTCAAGCCCTCGGACCGGGGTCAGCGACCCCGGCTACACCGGAGGGCTCGTTCGGAAAGAATGGGATCGGATGCTTGGTGTAGCCGGCCTCGTTGAGGCCGGTCCGAAGCCGCAGGCTAGCCGATCTTGATCCCCGGACTCAGCGAGCCCGGCTACACCATCGACCCTTACAGCAATGGCGCGAGCAGGCGGCTGAGATCCTCGACGAGATCGCGGGCGAAGCGGAAGCGACGGCGGGGGCGAGGTTTGAAGCTTCGGCACTTGCGGACGAGCTCACCGGCCCAGACGCGCATCTTGCGCACATCGGGTTCCGACAGCAGCACCACACCGATCTCGAAATTCACGAAGAGACTCCGCAGGTCGAAATTGGCGGATCCCAACAGACCGATCCGGTCGTCGACGATCATGGCCTTGGCGTGCATCATGCCGGGTTCGAAGAGAAGGATCCGCGCGCCAGCGGACTGGAGCTGGCGCAGGGCGTGGCGGCCCGCGTAGTCGGTGACTGGATGATTGGACCGGGCCGGGACGATCAGGGTCACATCCTTCCCGGCGCGGGCCTTGACGACCAATGACCGGAGCAGAACCTCGTCGGGAATGAAGTAGGGCGTGATGATCCAGATGCTCTGCTCCGCTTCCTGGATCATCGAAACGATGCCCTCATACAGGGGGTCGCCGGCGACGTCGGGACCGCTGGCCACGACCTGGAGCTCGCTCGCTCCCTCGCTGCAGATGGCCGCCGGATCAAGCTCGCTGTGCAACTGGTCGAGTGACTGCCGGCTGGCGTAGGCCCAATCCGCGAGGAAGACCTCGTTGAGCAGGGCGGCGCCCGGACCGGAGATCAGCGCCCCGAAATCGGTCCACCGCTTGCGCCACGGGGTGGAGCCCATGTACTCGCGGGCCAGATTATGGCCGCCGATCATCGCCGTGTGCTGGTCAAAAATCATGATCTTGCGGTGATTTCTCAGGTTGGCCGAGCTGCGTGGCGCGAGCGGGATCATGGGCATGAACCTGACCACCTCGCCGCCGGCTTGCCTGATCGGATCCACAAAGCCGCGGCTGCTGAAAAGGCAGCCCAGCGCGTCGAGCAGGAGGCGAACCTTTACCCCCGCGCGGGCTCGCTCCGCCAGCAGGCGCACCAACCGCCGGCCGGTCTCGTCCTGCGCGAGGATGAAGGTCATGATGTGGATCGAGTGCCGGGCGGACCGAATACGCTCCTCGAGTTCGTCGAATGCCTCCTCACCAGTGACGAGCAGGCGGACGGTGTTGCCGCCCACGGGTTCACAGCCACCGGCTGAAACCATGGTCTGGACCGCGGGGATGGCCGTCGTGTCGGGACGGACGTGCCGGATACCGGGGAGGTGGGGAAGGATGCGTCCCTTGCGCTGGGCGAGCAGCCGCAGCTTTCGTCCGCCAAACAGGAGAAAGAGCGGAACGCCCACGTAGGGGATGAGGACGATGACCAGCAGCCAGGCGAGCGTATTGCCGGGCTGGCGTTTTTCGCGCATCAGCCGGGCAATCGCGAAAAGGGCCAGAAGGAAACCGGCGACCGCAAAGAGGTGCGGCCAGAGGCTGGTCGTCAGGGCTTCGTCGAGGGTTTCCGGCATCGGGCGGCTGGGCTTGACCGGGCAGCGTGCGGCGCCCGTCCGTTTAGGCAAGAAAGGCCGGACAAGCGCGTGCGCGGCCGGCCGTGCGCAAAGTGGTGACAGGGAGGCACGTCGCCGGGTTTCTCGCCGCGTACTTTTTTCTTGATCAGGCTACGTGCTTCCCTTCCTGTGACCCTTCCATTTTGGGTGGAGTATCCAAGTGGCTAAAGGGCGCAGACTGTAAATCTGTTCGTTTTTAACGTTCGCTGGTTCGAATCCGGCCTCCACCACCAGTTTAGATCGGCCGCACTTCTGCAAGGGGTGCGGTCTTTTGCTGGCTGAAACCGGCTTTGTTGTAGCCGGGGTCGCCGACCCCGGTCTGACGGTTTCATCGGTGGAGCGGCTTGCCCCAAGACGCTGGATCGAATTGCCTTGGCGCGGGCCCAGCCGAGCCAACGTGTTAGGGGCAACACGTTCCACCCCTATCCAAGTACGCACCATCAAAGGAGCCCGGCGCTGCGAAAGCTGTACCAGCCGACCCCGGCGGGGTCCGCGACGGGGGAGCCCACGATGACGTGGTCGAGCAGGTCGATCTCCACCGTGAGCGCGGCTTCGCGGAGTTGACGGGTGACCCTGATGTCGGCGGCGCTGGGGGCGGGGTCGCCCGAGGGGTGATTGTGGGCGCAGATGATGGCCGAGGCCGCGGCCCGGATCGCCTCGCGAAAGACCTCCCGCGGGTGCACGAGGGTGCTCCCGGCCGTCCCTGAGGTGACCTCGACGCAGCGCAGGAGCCGGTTTTTGCGGTTCAGGCAGAGGACCCAAAACTTTTCGACACGCAGGCCAAGGGCCAGGGGTTGCAGATGACGCCAGGTTGCCTCCGGTTGCTGCAGGTGGGGCGCGGCCTCCTGGCCCTGCTCGAGGACGCGGCGAGCAATCTCCATGACGGCGACCAACTGGAGCGCCTTGACCTGGCCAATGCCTCGGAAGGGGCGGAAATCGGCCTCCTTCCAGCCCACCAGCGCCCGGAGAGAGCCGGCCTCATAGAGCAGGCGCGAGGCGAGGGTCATCACGTCCTGCCCGCGGGTGCCGCTGCGCAGGAGGAGCGCAAGCAGTTCGCCGTCGGTCAGGGAGAAAGGCCCCAGCCTCAGCAGGCGCTCCTGCGGGCGCTCGGCGACTGCGAGCTCACCGAGGCGGCTGGGGGGATAGGAGGCGTCAGATCCGGGACCGGAAGGCACACGGCCAGCTTAATTAAAGCAAAATAAATGCAACAAAAATTCAATCACGCGAGCTTCCAGACTCCGAGCTGCTCCTCGCGTCGGCCTCCTCCTGCGCGATCAGACGGATATGGGCCTGAAAATCAGGGTCCTCGCCCTCGGGGAGTTTGGGCAGTAGGTCGCGGAAATCCCGGCGGCGACACCCGGCGCGCAGGTCGTCCTCCCACGTCTGCCCCAGCCGGGCCGTCTGGCGCGACCGCGTGGTCACGTACACCAGAACGGAGGTGGGCTCAAAGATGGAGATCAGGATCCCGAAGAGGACCGCGCGCCGCTCGAATTGATCAGGCGTAACGGGCGTGGTCGACTGGGCCTGGGTCATCAGGCGAGGATCCGGATGCTCGAGCACCAGCTTGGAAAATTTTTGTAGTCACCCGCCAGCTGGAGATAGACCTTCTCCTCCTCATTCAAGCGCTCCGTGCGGCGCTCGACGATGAACACCCAGAGAGCAAAGGGGAGACCGATGACGGTCACAAAGTAGCTGAGGGCCTCCAATTGGTTCAGCAGATTCAGGCCGTGAGATTGCCGCGATCAGGGATCGCGGTCAACGCCGCCAGCTTCGGATCTGCGGGGGGACGGATTTCACGCGCAGGCGCGAAGGGGCCAAGAATTCAACTGACCCCGGTGTTCGTTCGCCTCTTCGCGCCTTCCGTCTTCGCGTGGAATTTCCGGACCCGCCTCGGGAACCGGCATTTTTCTGCGCTGAACCGGCGGCACCCCGACACAAAAAAGCCCGGCCAGGTTGGCCGGGCTGAAAGAGGGGTGGAGGCGTCAGTAGAGCTTCACGTAGCCGTTGCGACGGAGGCGTTCGAGCCAGCGTTCTTCCGAAACGCGGGCCATGTTTTGAATGAGGATGCGTTCGATCTGTTCGCGGACATCATCGATCGCTTGGATACCCGCGTAGCGACGGTCCTCCGCGTAGAGCAGGTAACCGCCCTCGGGCTGCAGGATCGCACCGGTGGTCTTGCCCTTCTCGAGGACGAAGAGAGGGTCGCTGAAATCCTTCTTCAGGTCGGAGCGTTTCTTCCAGCCCCAGTCGCCGCCCTGCGTGCGGCGCGTGTCGGAGAGTTGCTTGGCGACATCTTCGAATGACTCCCCGGCGCTCATCCGGGCGACGGCGGTGTTGATGCGGGCGAGAAGCTGCGCGTCGGTTTCCCCCGTGGCGCGGGAGAACTGGATCATGCGCATGTGGACCTCGTCCTCCTGATAAAAGCGTTCCTTGTTCTCGTTATAGAACTGTTCGACCTTCACCGGGCTGACGATGCTCATCGACTTGCGCTGCTGGCCGCGCATGTAGCCGTAGATCAGGTCATCGGCGACTTCGACGCGGTATTCGCGAAGGGTGAGGCCGCGGCTGCGCAGATAGGCGAGGAACTTGGAGCGATCGCCGTCGAACTGCGTGATGATGTTCTCCGAGATCGCATTATCCACGTAGCTGGCCGGGATCTGCTTCTGCTGCTGGCCTTCCTTGGTCTTGTAGAATTCCTTAACAATCAGGATCTTGTCCACCAAGTTCTGGATGACATCGTCCTGCAGGGCCTCCAGGCGCTGATTGAACTCCTGCTCGTTGCGGACTTCCTTCTGCAGCTGGGGAATGTAGGGCCCGATCTCGCGGCGGATGTCGTCAACGGTGATCACCTTGCCCTCGACGATGGCGGCAATGCCGTTGGCGAAGCGGAGATTCAGATTGTCGGGGGCTGTCGCGGGGGCGGGGGCGGCGACTTGGGCCAGCAGGGCGGATGCGCCGAGCATAACGAGCGCTCCGAAAGCAGCGGCCAGTGCGCGGGCGGGGGTCAGAGAGAGACGGGGCTCAGTGCGCCGGTGCATCATGGGGTTGGCAGGTTGTTGAGGAACGTAATGATCTCTTTCAAACGTAGGAGAGGTTTCGGAGCGGTCAACCGTGGAAACCGGGTTCCCAGCATCACAAAATCGTCCCGCTGGCCGCTGTTTCGGACGCATTTGAGGCGGCTCGACTGGGTTTCGACGCTGAGGAGGCCCTTTTGTTCCGCCCGGATGCGGATCTCGGTGATGAGCAACAGGGCGCGAACCTCGTCGCCGAAGGGACCAAACCGGTCCCGCAACTCATGTTCGATTTCCTTGAGCTTGCCCGGCACCTCCGCAAGGGCCAATCGGCGGTAGAGGTCGATCCGCAGGCGGGCCTCGGACAGGTACTTGGACGGAATCCGCGCCTGGATCGGGGCGACTTCCACGGCGCCGCTGGCATCGTGCTCGGCATCGCGAACGGCGGTGTAGCCGTCCTGATGGCGGCCGCGGGCATCGGAGGCCGCCGCCGGGGGACTGGCCTCGCCGACGAAGACGAAGTCGAGTTTGACGCTGGCCCGGACCGCCGCGGCGGGTTTTTCCCCCTTCAACCGGGCGACCGACTGGCGGAGAAGTTGGCAATAAAGCTCGAACCCGACGCCGACGATGTGGCCGCTTTGCTCGGCGCCGAGGAGATTGCCCGCGCCGCGGAGTTCGAGGTCGCGCATCGCGATGCGGAAGCCGGCGCCGAGCTGGTTATGGGTGCGCAGGGCGCTCAGACGTTCGCGGGCGAGCTCGACCACCCGCGTGTGCCGGTGAAGCAGGAGGTAGGCATAGGCTTGATGCTTGAACCGGCCCACGCGGCCGCGCAACTGGTAGAGCTGGGACAGGCCGAAGCGGTCTGCGCCTTCAATAATGATCGTGTTGCAGTTCGGGATATCGAGACCGCTCTCGATGATGGTCGTGCAGACAAGCAGCTGGTACTTGCCGGCCACGAAATCCGTCATGGTGCGCTCGAGCTCGTTTTCATCCATCTGCCCGTGGCCAACCCCGATCGTGAGGTCGGGGAGAAGTTCCCGCAGGCGCTGCGCGACCCGCTCAATCGTCATCACGCGGTTGTGCAGGTAGAACACCTGACCGCCGCGGCGGATCTCGTGGCGCACCGCGTCGACCACGAGCTTCTCGTCGTAGGTTCGCACGATGGTTTGGATCGGGTGGCGGTTGACTGGCGCCGTCTCGATCACGCTCATGTCGCGCGCCCCGGTCATGGCCATGTAGAGCGTGCGAGGGATCGGCGTCGCGCTCATGGAGAGCACGTCGACCGTGGAGCGCAGCGCCTTGAAGCGCTCCTTGTGCTTCACGCCGAAGCGCTGTTCCTCGTCGATCACGACGAGGCCGAGGTCGCGAAACTTCACGTCTGCCTGCAAGAGGCGGTGCGTCCCGATGAGGATGTCCACCTGACCGGCCGCGGTGGCGGCGACGATCTGGCCGATCTCGGCCCGGGAACGGAAGCGGCTCACCATCTCGACCGCAATCGGATAGCCTGCCATGCGCTCGCGAAAGGTGTTGAGATGCTGCTGCGCGAGCACCGTGGTCGGCACCATCAGGGCGACCTGCTTGCCGCCCTGCACGGCCTTGAAGGCGGCGCGGATCGCAACCTCAGTCTTGCCGAAACCGACATCGCCGCAAATCAGGCGGTCCATCGGACGTGCCCGTTCCAGGTCCGCCTTCGTTTCCTGGATCGCCTTGAGCTGGTCGGGGGTCTCGGTGAACGGAAAGGAGCCCTCGAACTCGTGCTGCCAGGCATTGTCCGGCGGATAGGCGTGCCCGGGCACGGCCTCGCGGGCGGCGTGGATGCGCAGGAGCTCGGCCGCGAGATCGACGGTCGAGCGCTCCGCCGCCTGACGCGTCTTCTCCCAGCGGCCGGAGCCCACGCGGCCGAGCTGCGGGCGGGACTTGCTCAGGCCGACGTAGCGGCTGATGAGATGGGACTCCTGTAGGGGCACGTGCAGCGTGACGCGGTCATCGAACTCGAGGGAGATCACTTCCCGCGTCCCGTCGCGGGTTTCCAGCTTGGTCAGTCCGCGGTAGAGTGCGATCCCGTGCTGGAGGTGCACGACGAAGTCGCCTTCCACCAACTCCGAAAAATCGAGCAGCTGGTCGATCTGGGCGCGCTGCGCGAGGGCGCGGCGTCCGGTCAGCGGTCGGCGCGCGCGCTGGCGCCCAAAGACCTCGGTTTCGGT
>CAMAXB010000161.1 GCA_945862035.1 Opitutus sp. GAS368 | reverse complement strand
CGCCCCGGACGGCAATCTCCGGCATCTGCGCGGCCAAGGAGACCGCGCCGGCGACTCCGGCGAGGACGAACCGACAAAGACGGGCAAGCGATCGAGCCATTCCCCACCCTGCTTTCCGCGAGCCGCGACGTCAATCGGACACCCCAGCGTCGCCCAATTGTCACGGCATGGCCAGTCTGGGGTACCGAAGAAATGGTGGTTCGAAGCCAGCTCCCGCTAGAGCCGGTCCCCAGCTGAACAAGACCATCTGGGCTGCCCTCGGACGGGCTGGTGGTGCTCAGGACAGGACTCGAACCTGCACGCCTTTCGGCACACGCCCCTCAAACGTGTGTGTCTACCAATTCCACCACCTGAGCGTTACCAACTTAGGGAAGGGGCACTAAGCTGGATCGACCGACCCTTGTAAAGCCCGGAAATCGGGATTTCTCAAAATCCGCTTTGACCCCTGAGCACACCCGGCGGATTCTGCAGACTTCGCCACCCATGACGCTTGAGGACATCCAACGCGCGTTGCTCGAATCCTACGAAAAGGTAGGCGGCATCAACCACTTCGACGGGAGCAACCTGCCGTCCCAGGAGTCCGTCAACCGGCTCGCGTCGGACTTCATGCACCTCCTTTTCCCGGGCTTCTTTGAGCTCAGGCCCCTCGCCAAACGGGACGTCCCCGAAGTCACCGCCGCCCGACTCAAGGACGTCGCAGCCCGGCTCACGCTGGAGGTCGAACGGGCCCTCCGCTTTGCCCAGGATCCCGACCCCAATGGCCGGGCGGCGCCCGCGGCGATGGCCCTGCTGGGCAAGCTGCCGGAACTTCGCGCGATCGTGCACACGGACGTCACGGCGGCCTACCGGGGCGACCCGGCGGCGCGCAACATCGACGAGATCATTCTCGCCTACCCCTGCGTGCTGGCGATCTCACTCCAGCGCATCGCGCACGAGCTTTACCTGCTCAAGATCCCGCTGATCCCGCGCATGCTGACGGAGTATGCCCACGAGCGGACGGGCATCGACCTCCACCCCGGGGCCCGTTTTGGCACGCACTTCTTTATCGACCATGGCACCGGGGTCGTGATCGGCGAAACGGCCCGCATTGGGGACCGGGTGAAAATCTATCAAGGGGTAACGCTGGGCGCGAAGTCCTTCGATCTCGATAGCGAGGGCAACCCGGTCAAGGGCGTGAAGCGCCACCCCGACATCGAGGACGACGTCACCATCTACGCCCACGCCACAATTCTCGGCGGAGAGACCCGGATCGGGGCGCTCTCGGTCATCGGGGCCAACGTCTCACTGCTGGAGTCCATCCCGCCCGGCAGCATCGCTTACAACAAGGGCGAGCACCTCGTGGTGCGCTCCCGCCGTAAGCGCGAGGAATTGATCGAGCAGCTCACCGCCGACCAGGTGAAGGCGGGAGATTGGGTGATCTGAAATTTCGATTTTTGAATTTCGATTTTCGATTTCAGAACCCGCTGACACCGCCCGGTGAGGCGAAATCGAAAATCGAGAATCGAAAATCACATCGTCCGTCTCTGGCGGTCGCTGAGTCCCTCGGCGAGGGCGCGGGCGAAGAAGGGACCGCGGTAGATCATGCCGGTGTAGACCTGCACGAGCGTCGCGCCGGCATCGAGTTTTTCTCCGGCAGAGGCCGCATCCGTGATACCGCCGACGCCGATGATCGGCAGGCGGCCGTGCGTCGCGCGCGCGACATAGGCGATGATCGCGGTCGAGCGGCTGCGCACAGGGGCGCCGCTCAGGCCGCCCGGCTCGTTGACCGAGGCAAAGAACCCGGGCCGCGCGAGCGTGGTGTTGGTCGCGATGATGCCATCGAGGCCGAATTCGGCGATGACCCCCAGCGCGGCATCGACCTGCGGGAAGGTGAGATCCGGCGCGATCTTGAGCAGGAGCGGGACCTTGAACCCACCCGGGAGGGCGGCGCGCTCGCGGTTCGCGGCCGAGATCGCGCCCAGCAGTTCGCGCAGCGGCTTCTCGTCCTGCAGCGTGCGCAGGCCCGGCGTGTTCGGGCTGGAGACATTCAGCACCAGGTAGTCCGCGAAGTCGGCCAGCTTGGCGAAACTGGCGAGGTAATCGGCCGTGGCCTGCTCGAGGGAAGCCGCCTTGGACTTACCCAGGTTCACGCCGAGGGGGATCCGCCGGCGCCCCCGCCCGGGCTGGCGCGCCAGGCGGGCGGCAACCGCATCAGCCCCCTCGTTATTGAAACCCATCCGATTGATCACGGCCTCCTCCGCCGGATAGCGGAACATGCGGGGTTGGGGATTCCCCGGTTGAGCGAGCGCGGTGACGGTGCCAATTTCAACGTGCCCGAAGCCCAGCGCGGCCGCGGCGGGCCAGGCGCGGGCGTTCTTGTCGAAGCCTGCGGCCAGACCAACGGCATTGGGAAACGTGAGCCCAAAGGCTTGAACCGGACGAAAGCGGGCGGCTGGCAGTCGCGCCCATGATTCCAGCAGGCGGCAGACCGGTGTCAGGCGGCCGAGCAGGGCCATCGCCTCCACCCCCCGTTCATGGGCGTTCTCGGAATCGAGGCGGAAGAGCCAGGGCCGCACCGCTTTTTCGTACAAAAAATCCATGCGGCGCGACACTGGCGCCGCCCGACTAAAATGCAAGGGCGCCGCCCGAAACAGGGCCGGCGCTTTTGTGCTTGTTTTTCACCTCTCCCCTTGCACGCTCCGCGCCAATTTACCTCTGCAAGAGGCCCGGGGGGGGAGGATGAGCGAAAGTCGACCGAAAGTTGCTTTCGCGGTTTGACTCTACTCCCGCCCGCGCTTTTTGCTCCGCTCACACGATCCCTGCACAGACCATGGCAAAATCCTCCGCAAACCTCGATTGGTGCACAGTCCGCCTTGGCGAAGACCACAACTGGTGGGTGCAGGAAGTGAGTGATTCGGTCCGCTGGGACGTGGACGGGCTCAGCATCATTGACCCGCGCCAAGTGGCCCATCTGGTCGAAATGGTGGAACCGCTGCGCGACTACGGTTTTGACCAGGACATCATGGAACTGGCCTTCCTGACCTTCCGCATCCAAAAAGACCTGGGAGCGGGCTCGGTGCGCCTGAAGCGGGTCAAGGACTCGATCTTCGAATCGGACGAGAAGCTCTTCGCCCTCCCGGATATCCTCGACGAGGAGAACGGGCCCTACGCGGACCTGCTGGATCACCTCACGCGGTGCCGCGTGAAGATGCTCAACGACCTGTTCAACTTCGAGTCGAAGCTCACCGTCGACGAGGTCGAGGACGAGATCCGCGAGGATCAGAACGCCAGCTTCATCGAGGGCAAGGCGGTCCACACCTTTGACGAACTGATCGCCATCCTCGACTTCACGCCCGCCGGCTGGGAAGCCGAGGAAGAGGGCGGGCGCCCCAGCGCCTCCGATGAGGACATTGACGACGAGGATCTTCCGGACGTCGACGAAGCCGACGAGGAAGCGCTCAAGAATGATGCCTCGCTCAAGTGGGACGAGGACGAAGACAAGGACAAGGACAAGGAGAAGAAAGACGGTGACGACGACGATGAGGATGATGATGATGAGGATGAGGAGAAGGACGACGACGACGATGAGGACGACGACAAGGCGCCCAAGAAAAGCGCCAAGAAGCGTCGCTGATCCCGCTCCGGTTTGTGCTTTCGGCCGTGGCCGGGTTCGCTCCCGGGGCCACGCTCGGCGTTTTGAGGCCGGGGCGTAGAGCGGGATGGGACGGATGGTACGGATAGGACCTATAAGTCCCATCGGTCCCATCGTCCTATGCTGCGATTACCCGACCTACCCCAGCAGCTTGGCCATGTCCTTGGCGAAATAGGTCAGGATCATGTCGGCCCCGGCGCGCTTGATCGCGAGCAACGACTCGTTCCGCGTCCGCACGAGGTCGAGCCAGCCGAGGCGGGCTGCGGCGTGGATCTGCGCATACTCTCCCGAGACTTGGTAGGCGGCGACGGGCTTAGAGACCGCATTGCGGACCTCGCGGATGATATCGAGGTAGGCCCCGGCCGGCTTGATCATCACGATGTCGGCGCCCTCAGCGGCATCGAGAATCGACTCATTGACCGCCTCGCGGCGATTGCCCGGTTCCAGCTGATACGTGGCCTTGCTCAGAAGTTTCGTCCCGGCCGCCTGCGCACTGCCCACCGCCTCGCGAAACGGACCGTAGTAGGCGGAATTGAACTTGGAGGAGTAGGCTAGGATGCCCGTCTGGGTGAAATCCGCCGCATCGAGTGCCTTGCGGATCGCACCCACGCGCCCGTCCATCATATCGGACGGCGCCACCAGATCGACGCCCGCCCGCGCCTGCAGCACGGCCATGCGGCCCAGAATCCCCACCGTGCGGTCATTGTCGACGTCGTCGTGCCCCGGGGTCAGGACGCCATCATGCCCGTGGCTCGTGTACGGATCCAGCGCCACGTCGGTGATCACCGCCAGATCCGGAATGGCCTTCTTGACCGCGCGTACGGCCCGCAGCACAAGGGCGTCCTCATCCAGCGCACCCGTGCCCTCCTCGTTCTTGAGCTTCGGGTCCAGCTTGGGGAACAGGGCGACGGCGGGAACGCCCAGCTTGTGCAGGGCCCGGCACTCCTTGACCAGATCGGCGATCGCCAGCCGGTAAACCCCGGGCATCGAAGCGATCTCCTCCGGTGCCGCCCGGCCCTCGATCACGAACAGCGGGGCGATCAGGTCCGCCGTGCCCAGCGTTGTTTCGGCCATCAGCCCCCGGAGGGCAGACGTACGGCGCAACCGGCGTGGACGCTGGGGCAGATCGAGCTTGAAGGAATAGGCCATGGCGGGTTTTGCTCCACCAATACACGCCATGTCCCTCGTCGCCACAAGTTTTTGCACGGTGACGCGTCAGACCACGACGACGCGAACGACCGCCTGCGATTGCTGATCGCTTGCAACCGCGGTCTGGGCCCACCGCCCACGGGCGCCTGCAAAAACACCGTTCCGCTCGGGCGGAAAACCTGTTAGCTCCTCCCTTCCCTCTTTTACGTTCATGGCCATCAAGCTCTTCGACTCGCTCCAGCGGGAGCTGCGCACCCTCACTCCTGCGCAGCCCGACGGTGTCTACCGCTTCTACAATTGCGGTCCGACCGTCTATGCGCCCGCGCACATCGGCAACTTCCGCACCTTCGTGGTCAATGACGTGCTGCGTCGGCTGCTCGAGCTCGAATTCGGGCCCGACAAGGTGAAGCACGTCCGCAATCTGACCGATGTCGATGACCGCACGATCGGCCAGACGCGCAAGGAAGGCCGTCCGCTCGGCGAGATCACGAAGAAGTGGACCGAGATCTTCCACGCCGACTGCACCGCCCTGAATTGCCTGCCGCCCCACGTCGAACCCACGGCCACGGGCCACATCGTTGAGCAGGTCAACATGATCGAAGTCCTGATGCAGAAGGGCAACGCGTACCGTGCTCCCGACGGCTCCGTGTACTTCAAGGTCGGTTCCTTCGAGGGCTACGGCGGGCTTTCCCGCATCAAGGAACGCGAGCTCAAGGTCACGAACACGGTGGCCGACGCTGACCACAAGGACGACGTCAGCGACTTCGCCCTTTGGAAGGCCTACAAGCCCGAGGAGGACGGCGAGGTGCGGTGGCCGGGTCCAGCCGGCGCGGCCGCAGGCCGTCCGGGCTGGCACATCGAGTGCAGCGCGATGAGCAAGAAGCACCTCGGCGACACCATCGACCTCCACACGGGAGGCGTCGACCTGCTGTTCCCCCACCACGAAAACGAAATCGCCCAAAGCGAATGCTGCAATGGCCGACTGTTCGCGCACCACTGGTACCACAGCGAGCACCTCCTCGTGAACGGCACCACGATGAGCAAGAGCAAGGGCAACTACTACACGCTCGGCGACCTCGTCGCCAAGGGCTACGCCCCGATGTCCGTCCGCTACGCGCTGCTGTCCGGCCATCCCCGCAAGCAGCTCAATTTCCTCCTCGATTCCCTCCACGCCGCCGACAAGGCCCTCGCCACCCTCCGCGCCTTCCGCGCCTCACTCGTGCAGCGCGGCCAGGTCAGCGGGGCGGCCAAGTCAGCCACCTTCGACGGCGTTCTCGCCGCCCTGCGCGAGGACCTCAACACGCCCGCCGCGCTCGGCGCCCTTTTCAGCATCGTCAACGCCTACGAGCAGCGCCCGGCACTCGCGGGCGATCTCACCGGATTCGATCAGGTCATGTTCGCCCTCGGTTTCCGCCTCGACCGGCCGGCCGCGGCGGCCGTCGAGGTGCCCGCCGAGGTCACCGCCCTCGCCGAGAAACGCTGGGCCGCGAAACAGGCGAAGGACTTCGCCGCCGCCGACGCGCTCCGCAAGGACCTCACCACCGCCGGCTGGTCGATGCTGGATCGTAAGGACGGCTATTCCCTCGAGCCCGTGAAGAAATGAACGCCGCTTACGAGGCTTTCCGTAACGGTCGGATCGATACGATCAGCGACGGATTGATCGCCAGCGAAAACTCACCCTCATCCGGAAACACAATGAGATCCTTGGTCTTCGGATGGACGGTTGCGTGGTCCGGGTGTTCGATGACGTATCGGTCTCCGCTCGCAAGCGTCACCTCAATCGGAAAATGCTTCGCTGAACCCAGAAGCCGTTCGACTGATCGCATGTGTACGAAGGTAAGTCCAAGCCCCACGCAATCAAGCCATTTATTTGCAATTTATCGATAGCCCCTCCTCTCTGTCCTTGCAATCGTAGGCAGGACCCAACGCACACCACCATGTCCATGTCTCCGCTCGAAGAACTCCGTCACTCCGCCTCGCACATCCTTGCGACGGCCATTCTGCGTCTTTTCCCGGACGCCAAGCTCGACATCGGTCCTCCGACCGATACGGGGTTCTACTATGACATCGACCTCGACCACAAGTTGACGGCCGAAGACCTCACGAAGCTAGAGGTCGAGATGAAGAAGGTCGCCGAGGAGAACCAGCCCTTCCTGCGCAAGGAAGTGTCCCGCGAGGAAGCCGTGCAGATCATCACCGCCCGCGGCCAGGAGCGCTACAAGCTGGGCCGCCTTGGCGACATTCCCGCCGACGAAAAAAT
>CAMAXB010000160.1 GCA_945862035.1 Opitutus sp. GAS368 | reverse complement strand
TGTACTTCCGCTTCGTCTCTCCCGTCACACGCCGGGCCTCGTCAAGTTGGGCGAGCTCGGTGAAGGGCGTCTTGTCCGTGAAGTAGTCCTTGCCGGCCCTCATCGTCTGGACACCGATCCGGCCGCGCTCGGAAGGAACGGCGGCGGCGGTCACGAGATGCACCGCCGGGTCGGCGAGGATCTCATCATAGGAGCGGGCGACCAGGACCTGCGGGTACTTGGCGCGAAAGGCCTCCACGCGGGCGGGGTCGGGATCGTAGACCCACTTGAGCAGCCCGCCGGCCTCGAGCAGGCCGTTGCACTGGCCGTAGATGTGACCGTGGTCGAGGTAGGCGGCCGCAAAGACGAACTCCCCGGGCTTCACGACCGGCTGGGGTTTGCCTTGCGGAGCGTAGTTCATGCCGTCGGATTTTTGCGCCATGGGGCAAGCGAGCCGGTGGCGAATTGGGGAGTCAACCCCGCGCTTGAATCCGGACGGTTCGAATCGCCGATTTATGTTTATCAAATTTCGCCTCGCGGTCCCGGAGCGAATTTCAACGATGACGCCATGAGTCAGAACCCCGTTGGCTTCGGTATTGTTGGCGTTGGCATGATCGCGGACTATCACGCCCGCGCGATTTCGGAGACGGTTGGCGGGCGCCTGGTCGGCGTGGTCGGACGCGACGCGGCGAAGACCAAGGCCTTTGCGGAGAAGCATGCCGTTGCCTTGGCCACAACGCGCCTGGAGGACCTGGTCGCGCGTCCGGATATCCACGTGATCTGTGTGGCCACGCCGAGCGGCGCGCACCTCGAGCCGGCGCTGGCGGCGATCCGGGCGGGCAAGCATGTGGTGATTGAGAAGCCCCTGGAAATTACCACGGCGCGGGCGGATGCGCTCCTCGACGCGGCCCGCGCGGCGGGCGTGACGGTGGCGCCGATCTTCCAATCCCGCTTCGGCGAGGGCGCGCGAAGGGTGAAGGCGGCGATCGATGCCGGCCGGCTAGGCCGCCTCGTGCTGGCGAGCGCGTATGTGAAATGGTACCGCAAGCCCGAGTATTACACGGGCTGGAAAGGCACCCTGAAGCTTGATGGCGGCGGGGCGGTCATCAACCAGTCGATCCATGGGCTCGACCTGTTGCAGTGGTTCGCCGGTCTGCCCGAGGAGGTTTTTGCCTGGAAGACCCGGCGCGTGCACACCGGCATCGAGGCCGAGGACACGGCCAGTGCCACCCTGCGTTTTCCCGGCGGCGCGCTGGGCTCGATCGAGGCCACCACCGCGGCGTTCCCGGGCTGGCAGCGCCGGATTGAGATCTGCGGCGAGAACGGATCGATTGCTTTAGAGGACGACAAGATCACCCGTTGGGACTTCCGCACTCCCGAGCCGGGTGATGACAAGGTCGTCTCGGCCGTCGCCGACGGCGCCCTCGGCAGCGGCGCGAGTGCCCCGAACGCGATCAGCCATCAGGGCCATCTTCGCCAGATCCAGAACCTCATCGACAGCCTGACCAAGGGCGTCCCGCTGGCGATCGACGGGGCCGACGCTCGCAAGGCGGTGGCGTTGGTTTGCGCGCTTTACCAGTCCGCCGAGACGGGCCGGCCGGTGCGGGTGGTGTAGGCGCGGATCGGTTTATTTGCGGGCTTGCGGTTGCCTTGCGGTCGCTCGTTTTTAGGGGAGGAAAGTTCCAAAGTATCGCAGGAGAACGAGAAAGATGACTAGGAGGAGGGCGAGTCGGCGATTGATCGCGTGAAAAGGGCGCTTTTCCGGGCATTGACAAACGAGGCTGTGGTCTGCTCCTTTTAACCCTTACTTTCGAACATGAGCATTCTCATCGGTATTGCCACTTTCATCCTGATCCTGATCTCCATCTTCATGGTTCTGGTCGTCCTCGCCCAGAAGGCCAAGTCGGATGGCGGCGTCGGCGCGGCCATGGGCAGCGGCGTCACCGAGGCGACCTTCGGTGCCGAGACGGGCAATGTGCTGACCAAAGCGACGATCAATGCGGCGGTCGCGTTCTTCGTGCTCAGCTTCCTTCTCTATCTTGGTCACATCTGGCAGCGCAATCATAGCGCCGCCGAGGGTGGTGCGCTCCCGACGATCAACGCCCCGGCTGCGCCGGCCGCCTCCACGACGGACGCCGCTGCCCCGGCGGTGTCGCTGCCAATGACGACCCCCGCCGCCCCGGCGGAGGCCGCCAAGTAGCCCTGATCCCCTGTGGATAGCGCGTCCAGGCGGACGATTTTTCTGAGGCAGGCGGCCCTGGTCGCCTGCCTCGCTTTTTTTGCGGCCCCGCCGACCGTGTTTGCGCAGCAGAAGGGATACCGTCCCCTTCCGCGCTACGTGCAGACCGCGCCGCCGGATCAGGCGGAAGGCAATCGCATCCTTGAGCAGTTCCGCCGCATGGGCATTGCCGGGGATCATTTCCTCGAGTTTGAGCTGCGCGTGATGCCCCGTCGCGGGGCCGAGCGCCGCGTTCCCGGGCGCCTCTGGGGTGGCCGCACCGCCTTGGGCCCGATCTGGCGCTTCGTCCTCCTGCCCGGACAAGGCATGGCCGAACGCCGCTGGCTGATCCAGAATGGCCCGCAGCCGGCCCTGTGGGGCTGGAGCCCGGCCACGCCCGAGCGCACCCAGATCCTCGGCGGCCAGGCCTTGTTCGATCCCATTGCTGAGACGGACCTCACGGCCTTTGACCTGCAGATGCCTTTCTTTTACTGGACCGACCACGTCTTTGAGGGCGTGACCCGCGTCCGCGGGCGCCCGGCCCAGGTCTTTCTTTTGTATCCACCCGCCGACTTCGCGGCGCGGCATCCGTCGCTGTCGGGCGTGCGGGTCTATCTCGATCTGGAGTACCACGCCCTGGTCCAGGCCGAGCAACTCGGCGCCGACGGTCGCGTGGCCAAGGCGATGACGGTGATTGACCTCAAGAAAGTGGGGTCGCAGTGGATCGTGAAATCGATCGATGTGCGCGACGAGGCCACCCGCAACAAGACGCGTTTCTCCGTGACCGGGGCTGCGCTCGAACTCGACTTTTCCAATTCTCTCTTCGATCCGGCCATGCTGGCCGAAACGCTGGCACCGCCCGCGCGGATCGTACGCATCGTTCCATGAGTGCACGGTTATCTCCGCCCCGGGCCGTGGTCTTTGACCTCGACGGCACGCTGGTTAATTCCATGCCGATGGTCATGCGCGCCTTTGCGCATGCCTTGCAGCCCTTCCGCCCGGACATGACCGAGCAGGAATTATTCGGGCGCCTGGGCGGGCCGCCGTTGCGGATGTTCCAGGACACGCTGGGTGACGAGGCGAAGGCGGAGCAGGCCATGCAGCGGATGGTGCAGTATGGCCGGGCCAACTGGCACGAGATCCAGCCTTTCGCCGATGCGCACACGATGCTTAGCGACCTGCAGCGGGCCAATCAGAGCCTCGCCCTATGGACCGGCCGGGACCGTTCTTCCACGCAGATGATCTTGAGCGAACAGAACCTCCCCGGCCTGCGCGAGGTGGTGTGTGGGGATGACCTGCAGACGCACAAGCCGCACCCCGAAGGATTGCAGACCCTCCTGCGGCGCCTGGCGGTTGAGTCGTCGGAAACCATCTACGTCGGCGATGCGGATGTGGATGTGCTGGCCGGGGCAGAATTGGGCGTGCCGGTGATCCTCATCCGTCATCACCGGGAGATTGAAGCGACCGTTGCCGCCAAGGCCTGGCACGTGGTCGAGACGCCGGCGGAAGCCTACGCGATTCTCCGCCGGTCGGTCGGGCTGGCCGGCTGAGCCCTCGGCTGGGTGGCCGGCGGGCTGCTCCCTAGCGCCGGAGGGCGCGCTCGGTTGCGCGGTCAAAGAGGTGCAGTCGGTCCAGCGCGAAGGCGAGGCGCAGTGTCTGGCCGTGGGCCACGACCTCATTCGGGCGAACGCGGGCGGTGAGGGATCCGGCCGCCGTCCGCAGGGTGAGGAAGGTTTCGGCGCCCATGGGTTCGATCACATCGACCGTGGCCTCGGCCTGGGCGGACGTCCCGGGCGCGACGATCTGCACGTCCTCCGGCCGCACCCCGAGCACCACCTCGGCACACCCTTGGGCGGCGGCGGCGAGGGCCGGGGGTAGCGGGACCGTAACCGGGAAGGGCGTCGCACCGCTCTCGACGAAGCACACGGACGCACCTTCGCCGGCCAAGGTACCGGTAAAAAGATTCATGGGTGGGCTGCCAATGAAGCCGGCGACGAAGAGATCGGCGGGCTGGTTGTAGAGCTCAAGAGGGGCGGCGACCTGCAGAATCCGGCCCTCCCGCATCACGCAGATCCGGTCGCCCATGGTCATGGCCTCGACCTGGTCGTGCGTGACATAGATCATCGTCGCGCCGAGCTGCTGGTGAAGTCGGGAAATTTCCGCGCGCATGCCGACGCGCATCTTGGCGTCGAGGTTGGAGAGCGGTTCGTCGAAGAGAAAGACCTTGGGCCGGCGAACGATGGCCCGGCCGACAGCGACGCGCTGACGCTGGCCGCCGGAGAGGGCCTTTGGCTTCCGGTCGAGGTAGGTTTCCAGACCGAGGAGGGTGGCGGCCTCGCGGACCCGGGTGTCGATCTCGGCCTTGGGCACGTTCCGCAGCTTCAGGCCGAAGGCCATGTTTTCATACACGCTCATGTGGGGGTAGAGCGCGTAGTTCTGAAAAACCATGGCGATGTCGCGGTCCTTGGGCGCGACGTCGTTGACCTTCCGGCCGTCGATGCTGATGGATCCGCCGGAGATGTCCTCGAGACCCGCGATCATGCGCAAGGTGGTCGACTTTCCGCAGCCGGAAGGACCGACCAAAACCATGAATTCCTTGTCAGAAATCGTGAGATCAATGCCGTCGACCGCCCGGGCTCCGGGGCCGGTGCGGTCTGGATAAGTCTTTACGAGGCAGGAGATCTCGACCTGAGCCATGGCCGCAGGAACAACCCCCATGCGGGGGTTGAGTCAATCCGATTGCGGGACGCAAGTTTTGCGTTGCCCAACGCGGCACGGTCGGGCTTCGTGGACTTCACAGCCGTTTTTCACCCCCGGCTGTATCCACTTCGCGCCATGGCTAAGAAATCCTCTCCGACGGCTTCGCCCCTGACTTTCGATCTTCCCGTGTCGCTGATCACCAAGATCACCGCAGCCCAGAAGAAGCTCGGACTAGGCTCAACCAGCGAGGTCGTCCGCCTGGCGATCGCCAAGTTCAACTTTGATCGCTACGAGGCGGAGACCGAGGACCATCGCCAGATTTCGGTTCGCCTGCCGGCGGACATGAAGACGCTCCTCACGAAGCACTCGAAGAAGAAGAAGGTCAGTGTCGGCGAGCTGTTGCGCGTGGCGCTGGACCAGCTCGCGCTGCCCGGCGTCAAGAAGAAGTGACCCGGCGCCGTCCGTGGGGCGGTGCGCCGGATCTCGTGTTTGATTGGGCGTGAACGCCCGGGCCGAAGGCTTTCCGATTGTGGCTTTGGGTGGGAGGCGATCCTGACCCGTTTGCGGGTTCACCTAGCTTGGCGCTGCCGTTGTCCGGCGACGTTCAACGATTTACAGGGGACAGGCGTCCGTGGATTCCCCGAATTCAGTCGCGGTCGAAGCTGTGCGGCAGGGCAAGACCTCCACCTGAGAACGACCTGCGGCCCCGGGGCTTGCCTTTACCGGGTGCGGGCGTTTTCGTCGCGCTTTTCCCGCATGAATTCAAACCCCGCGCCGCTTTCCACTTGGGCCCGCAATGTGTCGCCCTCGCCGACCCTCGTCATCGACGGCAAGGCCAAGGCCCTTCTCGCCGCCGGCGAGGACGTCTGCGGATTTGCCGCGGGTGAACCCGATTTTGACACGCCCGAGCACATCAAGGCGGCCGCAATTTCCGCGTTGAATACAGGTAAGACCAAGTACGCCCCGACCCCGGGCATTGAGGCCCTGCGCGTGGCCATCGCCGAGCGTTACCTGAGCGACTACGGTCTCAAGGTCTCCTCAAGCCAGGTGGTCGTGTCTCCGGGCGGCAAGTACTCCTGCTACCTTGCGATCATGGCGACCTGCTCGCCCGGCGACGAGGTGATCATCCCTGCGCCGTACTGGGTCAGCTATCCCGAGATGGTGAAACTGGCCGGGGCGACGCCCAAGATGGTCCTCGCTGACGACTCGACTCATTTCAAGCTGACGCCGGCGATGCTGGAAGCCGCGATCACGCCCCGGACGCGCCTGCTCGTGATGAATTCGCCCTCCAATCCCACGGGCGTGGTTTACACCCGGGATGAGCTGGCGGCCATCACCGCGGTGGCGGTGGCGCACAATCTCTACATCCTTTCGGACGAGATGTATGAACATCTCCTCTACGACGGGGCGCAGGCGACCTGCATTGCGACGCTGAGCAAGGAAGCCGAGGCCCGCACGATCGTGGTGGCCGGCTTCTCGAAGACCTACGCGATGACCGGCTGGCGTCTGGGTACGCTCGTGGCGCCGGCCCCGATCGTCAAGGCCTGCACCGAGCTGCAGAGCCAGATGTCCTCGAATGCGACGACCTTCGCCCAGTGGGGCGCGGTGGCCGCCCTCAAGGAAAAGGAAAAGACCGCGGCATCACTCGCCATGATGATGACGGCCTTCGACCGCCGCCGGAAGTTCCTGCACACCGAGCTGAACAAGATCCCGGGCATGACCTGTTTGCTGTCTCAGGGAGCCTTCTACCTCTTTCCCAAGATCACCGCCTTTGGCCTGCCCGACGAGGAGTTCTGTGCCAAGTTGCTCGAGGAGGAGAAGGTCGCCGCCGTCCCCGGCAGCGCCTTCGGCGCCCCGGGCTACCTGCGCCTGAGCTACGCGACCAGCGACGAGATCATCCGCAAGGGCGTCGAGCGGCTGGCCCGCTTCTGCGCGAAGCTGAAGAAATAGGGCGATCGAGATGGACCTTTCAAACCGCAGGTGGGCTCCGCTCCCTGCGGTACGCTTCGTCACCGGTTTCGAGGCTCTGGCCGGGGCGGCCGCGTGAGGTGCGCTGACCGCGCGCAACTCGGGCCCGGTCAGCGTCCTTGACGGGCCGGAGTCCCGTCGATTGGGCACGCCTCCGTTTTGGTTTGGCGCGCGGACGGAAGGCATTGCAGGCTGGGGGATGCTGATTGACTCCGCCCGGCTGTGCACGCGTCTGCGGGACGCGAACTGGAT
>CAMAXB010000159.1 GCA_945862035.1 Opitutus sp. GAS368 | reverse complement strand
TCACTGCACGCGGCGACGTCGGGTGAGTCAATCCCGGAGGTCATTGTCGGTGAAGGCACTTGCCGGCAAAGGTTCCAGACTGGCCCTGCTCGGCCTTTTTCCGCGTCTCCGCCAGATCCTCCGCGAAGACTGCGCTCGCTAGCAGACCGAAGGCGAGAAGGCATGTCAGGATACGACCGAGCAGTGCGGATTTGCTACGCGAGCGGATCGCCGAGGTCATGCAAAAGAAAATGGAATTCCTGCTGCATGCTAGCGAGGTGAAACTGGAAATGCGTTTTCCGCGTTAGAACGCGACTGCGAGGCTTTTTGTTCTCTTTCTATTGAGTTTGGCCGGACCAAAAAGCGTTCCGTGGCTAGGAAATCTACAGCCGGTTTAAATTTGTCAGCCAAACGCCTTCCCAGCTTAGTCGTCCGACGTGCCGTCGAAACACAAAGAAGCACCGCTTTCGTTATGGCCCGCAGCGCCAATGGCTGGACTAGTTGGAAGAACGAGGCCGGTAAGACTCTGGACTCCGTATACCGCTAGATAGCCTTAAGCCTCCCGCGCCACCGCCGCGAACATCCTCTCCGCCCTCGTCGCCGAACTCACAATCGCCTGATTGCCCATGCCGCAATTCGCCCGCTACCTCGGGATCGACTACTCCGGCGCTCAAACGCCTACGAGTAGCCTGATCGGCTTGCGCCTTTACGCGGCCGCGCCCACGCAGCCGCCCGCCGAAATCCCTCCGCCGCCAAGTCCGCGCAAATATTGGACACGCCGCGGCATTGCCGAGTGGCTTGCCACCGAACTCCGCGACGGCCCGCCGACCCTCGTCGGCATCGACCATGCGTTTTCTTTTCCGCTCCGCTATTTCGAGACCCACAGACTCCCGCCGGACTGGACCAAGTTCCTCGACGACTTCCAGCATCATTGGCCGACCGATGACGATCACATGTATGTCGATTTCATCCGGGACGGCTCGCATGGCGATGGAGCCGCTCGCGCGGGTGATTCCCGCTGGCGGCGGATGACCGAGGAACGCAGCCGCGCGAAGTCCGTTTTCCACTTTGATGTGCAAGGCAGCGTGGCCAAGTCCACCCACGCCGGTCTACCGTGGCTGCGTTACCTGCGGCGGCAACTCGGTTCGCGCGTGCATTTCTGGCCCTTCGACGGCTGGACCCCGCCGCCCGGCCATTCCGTCATCGCCGAAGTTTACCCGGCCCTCTGGAGTCGAACGTTTCCCACCGAAGGCCGCAATTCTCACCAGCACGACGCCTGCAGCGTCGCCCGCTGGATGCAGCAGAGCGACACCACCGACACGCTGCCCGTGCATTTTAAGCCGCAGCTACGCCCTGCCGACCGCACTCTGGCCCAGTTGGAAGGCTGGATCCTCGGTCTCGGCTAAATCTCCTCATGCATGCTGCCGAACAACGCCGGATCGTGGCCGAAATAGAGCAACTGATGGGCTTGGTGGACGCGTTGGAAACGTAGCTCGCCGCCTCCCGCGCGACCTCCCCGCGACCTGCGTCTCCCGCACCCGCGCCGCGTTTCCGCTAACCGCTTCAGACTGAAGCTGGTCGCGCCTGCGCTCAACTGGTACCCGGGGTGGGGGTCGAACCCACAAGACTTTCGTCGGTAGATTTTTGCGGTAATGCCCCGAAATCCGGGCCACTTGTAATGTTAGTCTGCGGCTTCTGCGGCTCTAAAAGGAGCCCAGACCATGAAAGGCAAAAGACATAGGACTGAAGACAAGATCCGCATTTTGCGGGAAGCCGGTGGCGGCAAACGCGTCACATCAACCCGAGCCAAAGACCAACACTCCATCTGGCCCAGTTTTCGGGACCCGCTCAGCTCTCCGGCCTCCCTCCGTCGGCACAGCTTCTACAACAACCGATAGATCAACTTATAACAACATCCCGGACTAACACTCGGGGTGGCTCAAAAAGTTGAGGCCGGTCAGGCCCACCTTCAGGCCCCCGGCTGGCTACGCCTTCTTCTTCGTGCCCTTGGCGTTAGCACCTCCTTTGCCCTGGCCGGGCGCGGGCAACGGAGCACTGAGGGCACCTGGTTTGTAGCCGGACGGCGGCGGAGGGACGGTCGTAAGCGCGATGCGGAAGGTCAGCCAGTTGGCCTGGGCGACGCCCCAGGTACTCCACCGGTTTGTCGTCATTAGGTTGTGGGGATCGTTGGCGTTCCAACCGGATCCCCGTCGCTCGTGGAAGGGACGAATGATCTCCGGCGAATTGGGATAGAGCGGGCCCTGCGGATCGCTGACCTCGTGATCCGGATACCGTCCGTACCAGTCGAACACCCAACTCCACCCGTTGCCCCGCATATCGTAGAGCCCCCACGGATTGGGTTTCTTGGTCCCAACGGGATGCGGCACGCCACCGCTGTTGGCGCCATACCACGCGTAGTCGAGTGGATCCGAGATGTCATCGGTCGTGCCATAGCGGGCCGCATATTCCCACTGCGCCTCAGACGGCAAACGATAGAGGTAGCCTTCCGGTAATCGGCCGGCCGCCTTTTCGCGCTCGGTGAGCCAGGCGCAGAACTGCATGGCGTCATCCCAACTGATCCCATAAACGGGGTGATTCTCTGTCTGCGTGTAGTTGGGAATGCCCGGGTTCCGCCAACTCAACCCACGCTGCGGTGGCTCGCTGTTGCTGTTGTATAGGCCTTGTTGCCGAAATTCGGCGTCGGTCTCGTACTTGGTCAAATCCACAAAATAGCGGAACTGGCCGACGGTGAGCATGGTGGCACCCAGCCAAAAGTCCTTCGTGATATTCACCTTGTGGGCGGGACGTTCGTCCGAGGAACTGCCCGGGTAACCTTCGGGATGCCCCATGATGAACGAGCCAGCCTTCACCCGAACCATCGAGAGGTTGATGCCCGGGATTGTCATCGTCTCGATGGGCGCAGACGGCGCAGCGGTTTCCGCTGCGCCCAGATTGGCGGGCGCAAACCAAGGAAGGAGGAAAGCGGACAGGAGGATACGGACGTTGGAGTGGCGGGGTTTCATAAGAGGACGGTTAAAGAGCTCCGATTTTTGTGCGTCCGCACGCCGCCGGGGTGCGGCGGGCGTATCAAGGAAACCGGAGAGCGGAATTGGGCGAAGCGAGGCGTCGGCTAACCAAAGGCGGTGCGCTCTACTTGTTCAGGAAAAGTTCACTCTGGACGATCTCCTCGATGAGGCTGGCGGCGCCGTGGCCGGTGGCCTTGGTGCGGGCGAGGATGCCTTCGATGGCGGCGCGATCGCTGAATCCGACGGGGGCGCCGGTGGCATAGATCGACAATTGGCGAGTGAGGTTGCGGGCGAGCTGCGTTTCGTCCTCGAGGAGGATTCGCTTGAAGTCACGGACATCCTTGAAGACGCGCCCATCGGCGAGCTGTCCGCTGGGATCAACCGGCAATGCCTCGTGAAACGTGAAGGGCCAGCCGTTCTTCCCGAAGCCAGGGGACGGTGCCGCATTGAGCGACGTGGCACGGTAACGGTCGCGCCAGCCGCCCATGACATCGAAGCTCTCGAGCGCAAAGCCAGGCGGATCAATCTTGCGGTGGCACATCGCACAGCTCTCGTCCGCGCGGTGCTTCTCGAGTTGCTGGCGAATCGTGACGGCACCGCGGATGTCGGGTTCGACGGCGGGCACGGCCGCCGGCGGCGGCGGCAGATCGTGGCCGACGATGCGCTCCATGATCCACTTGCCGCGGACCACGGGCGACGTGGTCGTGCCGTTGGCGGTGACCTTGAGCACGCTGGCCTGCGTCATCAGTCCGCCCCGCGGGCTGTCGGCCGGCAGCGCGACCCGGCGCATCGCCACGCCCTTCACACCCGGGATACCGTAGTGGACGGCGAGCCGCTCGTTGAGGAAGGCGTAGTCCGAATCGACGACATTCCGCGCGGGCCGGTTGCCTTGGAGCATGTCGGCAAAGTACCGCCGCGTCTCCTCCAGCGCCGACTCGGTGAGGTCATCGTCGAGGTAGTAATCCGTGTAGAGCGCGATTGAGGGCGAGGCGTCGTCAATCTTCCGAATTTCGAGCCAATAATCGAGGAACGACTCGACCAGCCGCTGCGAACGCGCGTCGGCCAGCAACCGCCGCGTCTCGGCGCGCAGGACCTCGGGCCGGTGCAGTTCGCCGCGTGCCGCCAGTGATCTCAGCGCGGCGTCGGGCTCGGAATTCCAGAGGAAGAGCGCCAGGCGCGTCGCGAGGGCATAGTCGTCAAGCCGACCCGGTTTTTCGTCGAGGAAGACGAATTCCGGGGATGCCAGCACGGCGGTATAGCCGGCGAGCATGGCGGCGGCGAAGCCGAGGCCGGCCTCAAGCCGCTGATGGATCAGGCCGAGAAAACGCCGCACTTCCTTTTCCTCCACCGGTCGCCGGTAGGCGCGCGAGATGAAATTGCGCATGAGGCGCTCGGCGTCTTGGCGCGGCGCCGTCGAAACCACCTCAAGCATTGCGGGTGTCACCATCGTGGCATCCCGGCCACTGCGCCGCCCAATGCCGCCGGGATCACGACTGTCGTCACGTCGCGGAGGCGCGGCCCGCACGATCTCGATCGGCACGCCGCCGGCCTGGACCTTCTCCAACGGAAGATCGTCGAAGAGTAGGCGGTAGCCGGCGGTGGTGGCATCATCGTCAAAGGGTCCCTCAACCTCCATCCAGCGGAAGGCCACGGCGGGCTGGCCGTCGCGCTGGGCCAGCGGGTTAGTGAAACCGCCGCGAAAGCCGGTCGGGCGCGAGCGGAAAAAACGGGATGAGTCGGTGACGATCGTATCGTTGGCCAGCAGGTAAACGTCGAGTTCGCTCGTGGTGGGCTCGGGCGTGAGATCGAAGGCGCCGAGCCGGCGAATGACGATCGGGTTGCGGGAGTAGATGATCACGGGCTCGTCGCGGCGGCCGGGAGCGATGTTGTCATAGTCCGGCAGGTGCCATTCCCGGACGCCCTCGACCCGCCGAAACTCACCGCCGAATTGGCGCTCGCGCGTGTTGTAGCCGTTCGGCCCGACCCAGAGCGTGTAACCGCTGAAACGGAGCTTGTAGCGACCGTTGACCATCGCCTTGAAGCTGGTGCCTTCCGGGTGGGAGTTCGCCCGCTGGCTCCACGCGAAACTAATCCCGGTGGGTGCGTACTCGCTATGGATCCACCCCACGGCCTCACGTTCGCGTTTGGCGGGGTCAGCCGCGCCCACGCTGAACGGCGCCGTCATCTCCCTCACCGCCGTTTCCGCCTGCGTGTCCAAAACGGGAAACTTGGTGCGTAACGCACCGGCGCTGATGCGGGTCGTGCCGATGGCATTCGGCTCGACGAGTCCGCCGGCGCCCGGGGCAAACACATCGCGGGCGTAATACCGCATCTTCGCTGGCTTCGGTCGCTGGAAGGCGACGTTCATGACCTGCCGCATCGCGGTGTCAGCCGCGCTCATGTAGCGCGCCATGTGCACGTAGGAAACATCGAGGGCCGTACTGACCTTGTTGAAGCGGAACGCCTCACCGTCTTCGGGCAACTGCACCTGCACGCGGAGGTAGGGGGCCTGGAAAATATCCCGGAGCGTGCTCTCGTATTCGGCCCGGTTGAGCCGCCGCCGCGTGGCGCGACCCTCCTGCGCCACGCTCGCCCGTTCGGCCGCGACGAGCGAGGGCACAAGGGTCCGGATGAACGCGCCGATCTCTTCCGCGGGCGGCCGCTTCTTCTCCTTCGGAGGCATCTCGCCCGAGGTCACGCGGTCGTGCACCTTCACCCACGTAAGGAGGTTCGCCGGCTCGCCGGGAGTGTAGCCGACGGAGGTGAGATCGAGGCCACCTTCCTTGTCGACGTCGTTATGGCAGCTCGAGCAGTAACGATCGGTGAAGGCGAGGGCTTCCGTCTCCGCGTGGTCCGCCGCCCGGCCGGGCGAACCGGTGGAGAAAACGGCGAGCACGATGACGGGGCCCAGCGCCGAAAAGAACGCGAACGGTCGCAGGCCCGCGGAACAATCTAGGCTCAGATTCGTGACCGGATGCATAGGCGGCAAGCTAGGGATGACGAGACAAAGGGCAAAGCGATCCAGAGCGCCGATCGCGTTGAAAACGCCTTCGGATGCACACGTACGCTTAGAAGTTCAGCTTCGCGGAGAGCATGAGGTTCCGCGGCGTCGGATAGCTGACGTTGCCGGGAATCGAGGTGCGGCCGGGTTTGGTGATGTCGCCACCGATCGGAACCTGAATGGCGCCCGCGCTCGTGGAGTTGGACGTGCCGGTGCCGGTCAGCTGATACATGGGGACATTCCGGTTGGTCAGGTTGTCGATCACCAAGTCGAACTGGATCGTCTTGGGCGCGAAGCGGCGGCCCTCGTTCAACCGCATCGTGTACGACAGCGTGCCGGAGGTCCGATACCATGACGGCGCCTCGACCATCGTGAAGGCGTCAACCTTCGGATCGTCGATTTCCGCGAGCGGGTTGCTGGGATCCGGCAGGGTGTCGGCCCCACGATTGCCCACATACTGCTTGCCACGATAGTTCATGCTCACGCCGAAACGCAGGCCGCGGAATTTTCCGGTACGAATACGATAGTCCGTCGCGATGTTTCCCACCACCGGGGTCTGGCCGAACACCTTCTGCTTGGCACTCAGATTGCCGCTGATGCTCGGGATGACGTTGTTCTGCAAATCGTTCCAGGCATTCACCACCGGCTGGACGCGCGTCTGGTTGATCATTGTCGGATCGTCGAGGGCTGGATTGATGTAGGCCTGATTGTTGGCCGGATTAATCAGGATGCCCGTGTCGGCGAGAATCTGCCGGGTGATGGCGTCGTTGGCCGGGAAGAAGGCGAGCAAATCTTCAAAGGCGCGACTTTGGAACGCGTTCGTGATTCCGCCGTTGAGGATCAGGCGCCAGTTCGAGGTCAGGTTGGCGGTGACCTCCAACTCGTAGCCATTGGTGTCGTTCGTGACGACCGAGGCGGTGTTGGTGGACATCACGCGGGCGCCGCGGATGTTCTGGCCGCCGGGGCTGAAGTCGCCGACCACCGGGGCGTTCGCGATCGCATTGTAATCGGTGATGAAGTTCGACGAGGTCGCGATGCGCAACGCGGCGCCTGGCTGGTAGGCGTGGAACCAGCCCATGCTGACGGCGAGCCGGCCATTCGGCAGCGTGAGACGAATGCCGACATCGTCCGACTTGGATGCGGTCGGCGGAAT
>CAMAXB010000158.1 GCA_945862035.1 Opitutus sp. GAS368 | reverse complement strand
CCGGTAGAGACGCCCGAGAACCGCCCGTCGGTGAGGAGAACCACGCCCTTCAGCTTCGGCAGGTATTTGAGGGCCGAGGTGATCTGGTAGGTCTCGGGCATGCCGCCGGTCGGTCCGATCCCGCAGAGGACGACGATCTCGCCGCGCCGCAGCGCATCCGGCCCGGATGACTTGATCGCCGCGATCGCGGCGTCCTCGGAACCGAAAATCCGCGCCGGGCCCTCGTGCGCAAAGACGCCGTCCGTGTCGAGTAGCGTGGCGTCAATCGCTGTGCTTTTCACCAGAGCGCCCTCGGGGGCCAGATTGCCGCCCAGGAAACACACTGTGCTCGTCAGCCCCGCGGCGCGCGCCTTGGCTGGCGGCAGGATCACGCGCTCCGGATCGATGCCGTCGAGCTCGCGCAGCTTGGCTCGAAAGCGACTGCGCCGCTCGGACTGCTCCCACCACGCGAGGTTCTCGCCAAGGGTCTGGCCTGTGACCGTGCGCGCACCGAGCTTGAGCAAGCCGAGCTCGCGGAGGTGGAGCATCACCTCGGGCACGCCGCCCGCGAGGAAGACATCGACCGTGGCAAAATGCGTCGGCCCGTTGGGTAGCACGTCAACCAGGCGCGGAACCTGGGCGTTGATGCGCGCCCAGTCCTCGACCGTCGGACGGCGCAGGCCCGCGGCGTGGGCGATGGCCGGCACGTGGAGCACCAGATTGGTCGATCCGCCAAAGGCCGCGTGCGCGACCATCGCGTTGTGCAGCGAGTCCTCCGTGAGAATATCAGCGAGCGTAAGTCCGGCCGACTCCATTCCCATCAGCGCAAGCGCTGAGCGCCGGGCCATATCGCGCCACACCGCCGCGCCGGAGGGGCTCAGCGCCGAGTGCGGCAGCGATAGCCCAAGCGCCTCGCCCACGACCTGCGAGGTCGCGGCCGTGCCCATGAACTGACACCCGCCGCCGGGCGAACCACAGGCGCGGCAACCCATCTGCGCGGCGTAATCGAGGGTGATCTCGCCCTGGGCAAAGCGGGCCGCGAGCGTCTGCACCTTCGCGGTGTCCTCGGCTTCCTCGGCCTTGAGGGTGGTCCCTCCGGGAACGAGGACGCTCGCCAGATGCTTGGTGCCGGCGAGGGCCATCATCATTGCGGGAAGGCCCTTGTCGCAGGTCGCCACCCCGACCACCCCGCGGCAGGTGGGCAGCGAACGGATCAGGCGGCGGAAAACGATGGCGGCGTCATTGCGGTAAGGGAGGCTGTCCGCCATCGCGGGTGTGCCATTGGAGCGGCCGTCGCACGGATCGCTCACGTAACCGGCAAAAGGGGTCGCACCATGCGCGGAGAACGTGCGCGCGGCCTCCTCCATGAGTAGACCGACCTCCCAGTGTCCGGTGTGGTAACCGAGGGCAATCGGCGAGCCGTCGGCCGCGCGGATGCCGCCCTGGGTGCTGAGAATCAGGAATTCCTTGCCGAGCAGCTTTCGCGGATCCCAGCCCATGCCGGCGTTCTGCGTCATCCCGAACACGTGTCCGCTCGTCGCACCGCGCAGCATCGTGGCCGTCAGCGGCAACTTGCCCTGCGGCCCGGCGCCGGTCGTGCGCAGGGTGTAGATCGCGGGATCAGACGATTCGAGAAAGGCGGGGTGAGGCATGGACGGAGCGCGGGTCTCGCCGGAGCGAAGGCGGGCGCGAGGCAGGGCAGGGACAAGAGCGGGTCGGTGCGAGGCAAGCGGACCTCTGCCCGCGGCGCAACCCCGCAGGGAGCTGACACCTCCTAGAGTCCGAGCGCGCGCTGCCGGTAATGCTCGTCGCTGCGACCCGCAATGCGGTCGACATCGGCCCGGCTCATCGGCACCGGTCCGCCCGCAGTGATCGCGCCGAGCGTGATCCGCGCCGCCTTCACGGTCATGAGCGTGGCCGCCAGCACGCCGGCGGGCGTGGCCCCGAGCGCGATCAGGCCGTGGTTCTTGAGGAGCACCACGCGCGGCACGATCCCGGTGCTGGCGATGGACGACTTGACCGCGTCGCGGATCGCGCAACCCAGGGCCAGGCCCGGATCGATGTACGGAACGAGGACGGACTCGGGTCCGCAGCAGACCACTTCATCCGGAAACCGCCGCTGCCGGGCGAACGCCTCCGCGTAAGGCGAGCAGAGGAGGGCATTGACCGCACTCGGGTGGGTGTGGCCGACGAAATGGACGCCGGGGAGCGTGAGCAGCCAGGCATGAAACATCGCTTCGACCGAAGGCTTGCGGGCCGCCGGGTCGATGCGCGCGTCGAGCAGGGCCTGGTCGACCGCGGTGTCCCCGAGGGTCGCGTGATCGAGCAGCGCCACCAGCGGCGCGATGCGGCAGGCGGTGACCTGCGCGGCGCTGAGGGTGCCAAGGCTGGAGCCGCTGGCCTTCACGAGAAAGGAATCAGGTCCGGTGCGGGTGGACGTGTTGCCCTCGCCGAGGATGGCCAGATCGCGGTCCTCGCGTCCGAGATCATGCGAAAGCGCGAGCAGTGAATTCAGGGCGGCGGGAAGGTCGGTCATGGCGAAAGGAGCGGAGGAACCAGAGTGCAAGGATTGGCGTGGGGGCCTGCAAGTGATTGCGGCAGGCGAAGAAGGTGCCGTGCGCGGGTGGATGCCGGGGGGAAGGACGGAATCGAGGCTACTTTCCGGCGGACCAGCCGCCGTCGATCAACAGAGTGGAGCCGGTGACCATGGCGGATTCGTCGGCCGCGAGATAAAGGGCGGCGGCGGCGATTTCCTCCGGGCGGGCCATGCGGCCGTTGAGCTGGGTGGAGGCCATCTCGGCGTAGGCCTTCTGCGGGTCCGGGTATTCGGCAATGCGCGCTTTGACAAAGGGCGTCTCGACCCGCCCGGGGCAGATGGCGTTGAAGCGGACGCCGGTGTGCGAGTGGTCGAGCGCGAGGGCCTTGGTCAGGCCGACGACCGCATGTTTGGTGATCGTGTAGGCTAGGCGGTCGCGCACCGCGAGGACGCCGCCGATCGAGGCGAGATTGATCACGCTGCCCGCGCGGCGCTCGAGCATGCCGGGAACGAAGGTCTTGCAGAGATTGAAGGGGCCGCGGACGTTGACGGCGTGGAGGCGATCGAGGTCCTCGGCCGCGGTGCCGAGGAGATTACCGACGTGCCCGATGCCAGCGTTGTTGACCAGAAGGTCGACCTGCGGGATGCGCGACGCGAGGGCGAGGGTGGCGGCGGGGTCGCTAACATCGACCGCGATCGCCTCGCCCTGTCCGCCCGCTGCGCGAATCGCAGCGACCGTGGATTCTGCGGCCGCTGCATTGCGATCAACCACCCAGACGAAGGCGCCCTGCCGGGCAAAGAGCAGCGCGATGGCCTGGCCGATGCCGGAGCCGGCGCCAGTGACGAGGGAGACCTTGCCAAGAAGGGAGAACATAGCGGGGATCCGCGTCGGCTCGCAGGGATAAGCGTGTGCCGATCGCGGTGTCGGCGAGATTGGCCGCGGAGCCGCGCGTGTCAGCCCGGAATTTTCCTTTAGGCTTCTGGACGCATACCCCGTCTCCAACCGGCTCGATCCCTTGCTGTCCTACCTCGAACGGCCCCTCGATTCCGCTGCCTGCCGCTGCTGCATGCCCTCCGCCGTCGTCAGCCTGATCCTCGGCTGGATGCGTGATCAAGCAAACGCGGCCGCAGCGGCCTAAAGTCTAATGGCGAGCAGATTTTGGTATCAGACCATCGGGTCGCCGCTTTTTAGGGCGGCTTGGGTTTCGATCTCGATGATCAAGTTCTGCAGCGCGGTGAGACTAAACGGCTTCATCAAGATCGACACGTTGTGCAGCTGGCCGAGCTTGGCCATATCGTATTTCTCGGTGTGGCCGGTCACGAGGATGATTTTTAACGGGCTGCCACGCGTCAGCAGGCGGCGACAGAGTTGTACGCCGTCCATGCCGGGCATGCGGATATCGATGACCGCGAGTTTGATCGTGGCTTGGGCCGTGGGGGTGTAATTCTCGAGAAATTTTTCGGCACTGGCATACGCGGAGACCTGATAACCGAGGTCGTGTAGGATGTTGGCGCTGGTGGCCAACACGATGGGGTCGTCGTCGATGACGGCGGCATGACCGGATTGTTTCGCGGACGGGTACGGAATCGGGAAGGGCGATGGGCTGAGGACGGGTGTCCCGACAAACAGGGGGAGGGTGAGCTCGAAAATGGCGCCGCCGGAGAGAACGAATTTGGCTTCGATGTTGCCGCCGTGGGCGGTGGCGATGGCTTTGGCGGTGGCGAGACCCAGGCCGGAGCCTTTACCCAGGCGTGTGGTGGTGAAGAACGGCTCGAAAATGTGCGGGATGATTTCCTCAGGGATACCGGGGCCGGTGTCGGAGAGCTCGACAACGACATGCGGGATGGGATCGGGGCTGATGGCGGGTCTGACGATTTCGGCGTAATCGATGCGCAGGGTGATGGTGCCACGGTTTTCCGTGGCGTCACAGGCATTGATCATGAGGTTGAGCAAAAGGGTAGCGAGTTCGTTGCGGTTGCCGACGACGGCGATGTGGGCGCTGGATTTGACGGATTCGAGCAGCTCGAGGTGAACGCCACGGGAGTGGCGCACGAGGCGCGAGGTCTCGTGGATGATTTCACGCAGATCGAGGGGTTCGTTTTGGCTCGGGGTGCTGCGAGAGATGGCGAGGAGGTTACCGCTGAGGTCGGTGCAGCGTTTGGCGGCTTGGACGACGATCTCGAGGTGGGAGCGTTGGGCGTCGTTGACGGCTTCGCGCAGGGCCAGCTCGCTCATGGCGATGACGCCGGTGAGGATGTTGTTGTATTCGTGCGCGACGCCGCTGGCGAGTAGGCCGATGGCTTGGAGGTGTTTGGCTTCGAGGAGTTGCTGGCGGGAGTCGAGGGCCTCGGTGATGTCGGTGAGGCAGACCATGGCGTGATTGGATTTAGCCACGGAGGGCTTGAAGGGAATGAAACGGGCTTTGTAGGTGATCGTCTTGCCGTCCTCGGCGGTCCAGGTGAGGTTTTGGGCGTCGATGTAACCTTCGAGGGCTGAGGCTAGGCCGTGCCAGAATTTTTCTGCGGTTTGGACGGGCGTGCGGTTGCGGTCGTAGTTGCTGAAATCGGTGGGGCTTAAAAGCGGAGTGATCTGTTCTCTGTAGGCGAGGTTTTGCGTGACCAAGGCGCCGTTGGCGTCGAATTGGGCGCAGGCGAAGGCGCCGTTGCGCACCAAGGCATCGAGCATGGCGGTTTGCTGGAGGTATTTTTCGCCGAGGCTTTTATTTTCGCGGATGAGGACTTCCTCGCTCACGCTGTCGAGCCACATTAAAAAGGTGATGCCGGAGATACCGTAAAGAGCTGGGACCACGCCGGCGTTGATCACCTTCAACCCGGCGAGGAGGTTCCAAACCATGACGAGGAACAGGCAGACGGTGGTGATCGCCATGACGCGCCCGATTTTCCGGTCGCGTTGCTTCGCGGTGATGTTGCTCAACAACATCATGTAACCCAGTCCAAAGACCCCGCTCAGGACCAATATCACGCGATAAGGTGTTGGCGGGCCGAACTCGGGGCGGAGGAAGATGCCGGCGTTGAATATCGTTTCTTGGACGAAAGCGGCCTCGCCCCAGTAGCCACCGCCGGACAGCAACATGGCCCCAACTGCCGCGAGGATGAGCGCTGCGGAGAGGGTCTTGGCCGCCCAGCCCGGTTGATACTCGGCGAGGATCTCAAAAATTTTGATCCAGAGGGTCACAATAACGAGGACCGTCGCCACCCCTAACTGCAGAAAGGTGTTTTGCAGCTCCAATGGGGCTAAGGCTCGCGTGATCTGAAGGGCGCTGAAAAATAGCACCGTCAGGCAGAAGCTATTGTGAATCAGTTGATAGCGTCTGCCGGCGAGCTTTGGGCCCGTCCAATTCATGGCGAAGTAGATCGCGCTCAACCCGAAGGATACGACCGCCATGAGAAAGTTGAGGGGATACATAGTTTTAGACCTACAAACGGCAGTTGAACCACGGATTAGACACGAATGGAGACGGATTCCAAACAGATGGGAGCAGCGAACGACTCACGCATGAGGTGAAGCCGGTTCCCTGTCTCTATCCGGGTTAATTCGTGTGCATCCGTGGTTAACAAAGTTGGAGGGTTGGGCTGCTGCGAATTCAAGGTTAAATCCACGGTTCCGGCCAGACTAAGCGGGCAAGCGGGCGGCGCCAGCGGGGGACTCTGCGGTTGAAGCAGGGGCAAAACCAGCTCAAGGAGTCACCGGGTCCGCAGGATCCATGGCCCTGTGCGCGAGTAGGTCGAGGTGCGGTCGACCAAACAGGAACGGCCGGCCTTGCCGCCGCTGCCAGCCGGGCTCTGCCCGGGTTTCCACGAGGCCCGCCGCAGCGTCCACCGGGACGGTTACGTGGAGCCCAAGAAGGCCCTTACTCGTCGCCCCCGGAGCAGGTCGGTCGCCAGCTCTGGGTCCGAGGCGATTCAAAATTGTTCCGCATTTACACCCTGCTTATGCGCCAGATCGCCGTGCACACGCTCGTTGCGGCTGCGCGTTTCGCCACCGACCAAACCCATGTGCATCCGCACAAACGCAACGCCATCGAGCGGGAAGGCGATTATCCGCAGGAGCGGTGCAAGCTAATAGGCCCGCCCAGCCGCGCCTGGGCAGCCGCGATGTACGGCCACCGCAGCCCGATCGGGATACGCGTGCTCCCGGGGGCTGCTCCAACCTGTCCGCAAGCCTGCGGTTGGCCAACTCGAACAAGCCAGCGAGAAGGCCGTGCGCCACTCGGGTTGGCGATGGCGGCATCTGCGCCGGCTGCTGGAGCAGGGCGACCGGGTCGTGCCGGTCGATTTTCTTTAGGCACACGAACTGATCCGCGATCTCAGCGCCCGACCGCATCGTCGGATTTTCCCCTTCACCATGAGCCAACTCACCACGACCTTAAGATAACTCAATCTCTCCGATATGGGCACCACCCCGGAAGTCTGACGGCCGGAGGCCGGCGCCTACCGGCTCAGCCAGCGGGAGTTCCGGGAACTGATCCTCCCGGCCGAAATCAACCGGCGTCATCAGAAGCGCAGCGAGCTGCGCGCCCGCTCGGCGGAGTTCACCCGACTCAAAACGTGGGAGGAATTTGACTGGCGGTCTAACCGCATCGGATCGAGGAAGGACATCCACGAGCTGGCGGCCGGTCACTTCCCTCGCAAAGGCACCGAGGGGCTCTTCCTCGTTCCGCCCGGCGTGGGTGCCACGCCTCTCGCCCACGTCGTCGGCTACGA
>CAMAXB010000157.1 GCA_945862035.1 Opitutus sp. GAS368 | reverse complement strand
ACTGGACGATGGGGGCCGAGGCGCTCTACGCCCTCGCCGCCGGACTGGCGTTGTCCGCCGGGTTCCTCAGCCTTCGTCTCCCCCGACCGCAACGATGAACCGTGGGCGCCGTCTTCTCGTCGAACTCGTCCGGCGATCAGGCCGGGGCTCCCGTTTTCCGGTCGCCCTGCTCGCCGGTCTTGTCCTGCTGGCGGGCTGCTCCAGCCCCACGGCGCCCGTCGGCCCGAAACCCAACCGCACCCGTTTCGAGGAGCGGCTGGTCGTGCTGCCCGCCACCCAAGTCGGCGGTCACCTGATCATTGAAACGCGCCTCGACCGGCGGGCAGTGGCCCGCTTCCTGATCGATACGGGTTCGTCGGTCACCCTGCTCTCTCCGGAGTTCGCCACCCGCGTCGGCTCGGGGCCGTCTGCGTACGACGGGCCCCAGGTCCGCGTCCGCGGGGCCGACGGCCGGGTCAGCGCGCTGCCCAGCGTCGCGGTGCGGCGCCTCGAACTCGGCGAAGCACGCTTTGAGGACGTTCAGGCGCTGCTGTACGACTTTTCCACGCTCTCCGCCCACCTCGGGATGCGAATTGACGGGATTCTGGGGTTTCCCCTTTTCCGCGACACCGTTCTGACCCTCGACTACCCGGGGTCGCGCGTGCTGCTGGCGCCCGTGGGGGAGCCCGGGTTGATCCCCGGATCGGCTTTTTCCTTCAACGCCCTGTCCCGCGTGCCCCTGATTCCGGTCCAGGTTGGTGACCGCACCCTCCTCGTGCTCATCGATTCGGGCAGCGATGGTCCCTTCAATCTGAATCCCATCGGCATCGACCCCGCCTTCGCTTCGGCGCCGAGGCCAGGGGCCACGGTCTCCACGCTGGCCGGCGAGGAGGTGCAGGCCGTCGGCCGGCTCGAGGATTCCCTGCGCATCGGAAACTACGTGCTGCCCCGCCCGATCGTTCACTTGACGGACCAGTTGTCGTCTTTGGGCGGAGAGGTGCTCAAGCACTTTATCCTGACCTTTGATCAGACGCGCGGCCGGGTCACTTTCTACCGGGATTCCCCGGACGCGATCGAGAGCCCGGTCCGTCGCAGCGCAGGGCTGGCGTTCGCAAAAACGCCGGCCTACTGGCGGGTCGACAGCGTCGTCCCGGGTTCGCCGGCCGACGCCGTAGGCATCCAGACCGGCGACCTGATCACCCGAATCAATGGCGAGCCGGTCGAGCAATGGGATCTGGTGCGCTTTGACGAACTCACGCGCACCGCCGCGCGGATCGAATTGACGTTCATTGAGGGGCGGACCGAGGTTCCTCGGAGCGTGGATGTCTTCGCCCTGGTGCCCTGAGACCGGCGGCCAACGCCGCCCTCAGTCGGTCCGGCGAATCAGGTAGGCCGCCGCCCCATCATGCCCCGACTCCCAGGGCCGGCTGACAAGCTGGTCCTCGAGCTTGAAGCGCGCGCCCGCCTTGCGCAGGAAGGCCGTGACAACGGCTTCGTTCTCCTCGGCATCGAGGCTGCAGGTGCTGTAAACTAGGCGGCCCTTGGAGGCGACAAAGCGGGAGGCAGACTCGAGCAGGGCGAGTTGCTGGCGACCGTGCTTGGCAAAATCACCTTCCTGCAGGCGCCACTTCACGTCGACGCGGTGGCGCATGACCCCCGTGTTGGAGCAGGGGACATCGAGCAACACGGCCGGGTACTCGATCTTGAGTCCATGCTCGTTGAACAGACGCGCCGCTCCCTGCGTGAGGTCACCCTGCACCACGGCGACGGTCACCGTCGACGGCGCCAATGCGAGGTTGGAGGTCAGGCGATCGATGCGCGGACCGGGCAGATCGAGTGCCACGAGCTTACCCGATCCGAGCCGATCGGCGATGGCCAGGCTCTTGCCCCCCGGAGCCGCGCAGGCATCGAGGATAGCCTCGCCCGGCTTGGGTGCGAGCAACTCCACGGCAAAGCGTGTCGCCGGATCCTGAATCGCGATCTTCCCGGCTGCGAGCAGGGGCTCGACCGCGGACCAGTGACCGGAACGGACTTCATAGAAACCCGGCCACGGCGTCTCCTTGAGCGCCAAGGCCTGGGTGGCATCGGGGCCCTCCCCGGAACGCCAGCGCGCGTGAAGCGGCGCGGGACGCTGGTTCCAGGCCAGCAGGTCGCGGGTCGGGCCCGCGCCGAACTGGACCCACCAGCGATCCACCAGCCAGGCCGGATGGGAGAAAAAGGCCGCCAGAGCATGGGCGGAGGCTTGCGGACCGGGTTCCTGATCCAGAGCAAGCGCGGCCGCGAGCTTGCGCACCACCGCATTGACGAGCCGCGCCTCGGACGGACTGGCCAGCGTCTTGGTCTGCTCCACCGCATGGTGGACCACCCGGGCCACATGCCCTTCAGGGCCGCCCTCGATCAATTCGCAACCCGCCAGCAACAAAATCGCCCGCAGTTTCGTGCGCGGCGGCTTGGAAAGCAGCGGCGCCAGATGGGCCTCGATCCGACCCAGGTGACGGACCGCGCCGAAAAGCAGGTTCTGCATGCGGGCCCGCTCCGTGCGGGGCAGGTCGCGCGGAAGGCTTTCCAGCAGCGCGTCGACGCGCTCATTCAAGTCAAGCCACCGGACCAACAGGCGGACGGTCATCGGCCAGGCCTTGGAGGCGCCGGCACCCGATTCGGGAAGTGTCATCCCCAAGGTTCGGGCCGGCGATGCCCCTTGCCAAGCGCTATCCCCGCGGGGGCAGCAGCGGGCTGAAGGGTCAAATTGAGTGCGTAGACCGGGATGGTTGACATCACCCGCCCCCATGCACTCAACTTCCCGGTTCAGACGTCACATCCCATTTTTATGAATTCGGAAGCTGTATCTGCGCTCGTTGCCAAGAATCCGTCCCTCAAGGCGGCTAAAGCCAAGCTCGAGGCCATGGAGCCCGGCTCCTACTGCATCCACCGCAGCTGGGGGTTCGGCCTGATCAAGGCCTACGATGAGGCCTCCCAGAAGCTGACGATCGATTTTGCCGAAAAGAAGGGGCATCCGATGGATCCCGCCTTCTGCATCTCCACCATGGAGGTGTTGCCGGCCAATCACATCCTTGTGCGCAAACAGACGGATGCCGCCAAGGTCGCCGATCTGGTCGAGAAAAACCCGGCTCAGTTGGTTGTCGAGACCCTGGCCTCCTACCCGAACAGCGCCACGACGGCCATCGACCTCGAAATCACCCTCGCCCAGCTGCTCGGCGAGGAAAAGTTCAAGAAGTGGTGGTCCACGGCCAAGAAGGCCATCGCAAAGGACCCGCGCATCGCGGTGCCCGCGAAGAAGACCGAGTGCTATTTTGTCCGCGAGACCCCGGTTTCCGCGGAGGACGAGATCACCGAGGCGTTCAATGGCACCCGCTCCGCCCGCCGTCGCATCGCTCTGGCCGAAAAACTGATCGCAGCCACGGACAAGAAGAACATCAAGGCGGACTTGAAGGCGATCCTCGCCGGGGTCTCCGAGGCCGTAAAAGAAAGCAATCAGCTCGATGCCGCCGAGCGGCTCTACGGCGCGGCCGTCCGCGATGACCTCGCCCGCCTGGCCGGGGTCGAGGTGGCCGCCATGGATCCGTCCCAAGTCTCGCTGATCGCGAACCCCCGGGATCTGGTCGCGATTTCCGAGAAGATTCCCGTCCAGTTCCAGGGCCGCTTTCTTGACCTGACCAAGGAAGCCCACCCCATCGAGTTCCGCGACCTCGTCTTTACCCTTCTCAAGACCTCGCAGGGCAAGTTCACCACGGAGTGCATCAATTTCCTTGTCGACAACGGCTACGCCGACGACCTCGCCTCGACGCTCCGTCGCTGGCAGGTCGAGCAGAACCTGCGTGCGCCGGTTCTCCTCTGGGTGGTCAAGAATCGCCACTCGAAGAAGTTCGCCAAGCTCCTCAACGAACTGATCACGCCCCGTCTGCTCGGCGCCATCTTCTTTGCGATCGACTACGAGGCCCTGCAGGCCGCGAGCGCCCGGCGCATCCCGCTGGCCGACATCCTGAGCGAGGACACCGACCTCATCGCCGATCTGCTCTCGACCGCCGATCCGGAGACCGCCCGTGACCTCGCCAATACCCTCATGCTCAACCAAGGCTTCGAGGAATTGACGAAGAAGTCGCTGCTCGCGCGCTTCATCAAGATCTTCCCGAACATCCAGTCCCTCGTCGCCAGCGATGCCGAGGGCAAGGAAGAGCAACTGCTCGTCTCCCGCGCGAGCTACGACCGCAAGCGCGAGGAGTACGACACGATTGTCTCGAAGAAGATTCCCGAGAACTCGAAGGCCATCGCCGCCGCCCGCGAGCACGGCGATCTCAAGGAGAACTCCGAATACAAGATGGCCAAACAGGACCAGCAGGTCCTCATGGCCCAGAAGACCCTGCTCGAAAAGGACCTCGGCCGCGCCCGCGTGACCGACTTCAAGGAGGCCACCATCGAGCAGGTCAGCGTCGGCAGCATCGCGGAAGTTCGCGATCTCAAGACCGGCAAGACCACGGCCTACACGGTTCTCGGTGCCTGGGACAGCGATCCAGACAACCAGGTCATCGCCTACAAGACGCCCCTCGGCCTCGCCATCCTTGGCAAAAAGCCCGGCGACCAGGTCAAGGTGAAGATCGGCTCGACCGAGGAGAACTACCAGATCGTCTCGATCAGCCGCTACACCGCCTGAGCCATCCGTCAGTGTCCCTTTTCGAGCCACCGGCCCGCGCCGGTGGCTTTTTTGTGCGCAGCCGGCGCCTCCTGGCGGGCCAAAGACGCCAACAGTCGCGCCGAGGCGCCGAGTTCAGAAAATAGCTGATTTCGATTTTGGTTTTCTCTGAGCTCCGCGTCTCGGCGCGACTTCCGGATCGAATCAGCACGATCATGAGTGATGGCGCACGACCTCGCCTCCGCTCTTGCCCGCTCTGCTCCCCTCGCTCACCGTAGAGGCACGTGAACCCCTCTTGGGACATCTTTAAGCTCCTGTCCGATCCCACCCGGCTGCGTCTCCTTTCTCTCCTGATGCGGGAAGAATTGTCGGTCGGCGAGTTGGAGGAAATTCTTGGCATGGCTCAGTCGCGCATCTCATCCCAACTGGCGCAGCTGCGGCAGGCCGAGCTCGTGAACGACCGTCGCGAGGGCAAGAAATCCTTTTACTCCCTGCGACCGCATCTGCCGGCCCGTACCCTCGCCCTGCTCCGGGCCGCCACCGAAACCGTGGCCGACTTGTCTGAATTGGCCGAGGACCGCGAGAGTCTCGACCGGGCCCTCGCCAAGCGTCGTGCCCATCAGGAACAGTACTTCAACCTGATTGCCGGCAAGCTCGGCAAACATCACTGCCCGGGCCGCTCGTGGGAGGCCATCGGACACCTCGCCCTTCGGCTGATTCCCCGCATCACCGTCGCCGATCTCGGCGCCGGCGAGGGTCTGGTGTCCCAGCTGCTCGCCCGCCGGGCCGAGAAGGTCTGGTGCATCGACAACTCCCCTCGGATGGTCGAAGTCGGCACCGAACTCGCGGCCCGCAACGGTCTCGCCAACCTCGCCTACAAGCTGGGCGATATCGAGTCGGTCCCGCTCCCCGACAAGTCCGTTGACCTCGCCATCCTTTCGCAGGCCCTTCATCACGCCCAGCATCCGCAGACGGCGGTCAATGAGGCGGCGCGCATCCTTCGCCCAGGCGGACAGCTGCTGGTGCTCGATCTGAAGGAGCATGGCTTCGAGAAGGCGCGTGAGCTCTACGCCGACGTCTGGCTGGGCTTCAAGGAAAGCGCCCTCCACGGATTCCTGAAGAAGGCCGGCCTGCAGCAGGTGGAAGTGACCACCGTCGCCCGCGAGGAGCAGGAACCCTTCTTCGAGACCCTGCTCGCGAGCGGCACGCGCGCCTAGGCGCCGGTTTCGGCCGTCAGCGCAGTCCCGGATTGCGGAGGGTCCGGCCATCCCACTAATTTTCCTTACCCCCATGAGACGCCCCCTCATCCTTGCCCTCGTCGTTGCGTTTGCCCTGACCCTGACGAGCAGCCCGGCCGCCACGACCCCTCCACTTCTCGCCCGCCAGCGCGTGCTGATGCTGGGGGACAGCATCACGCAGGACGGCCGTTACGTGACATTTTTCGAGTACTACGTCCACCGCCTGGCCCCGGGGACAAGGGCCGATCTCATCTCGATCGGCCTGGGCAGCGAGACGATCTCGGGCCTCACCGAGCCGGGCCATGCCTATCCCCGCCCAAACGGACTTGATCGCCTCGACCGGGCGCTGGGTACGATCAAGCCGTCCGTGGTGTTTGCCTGCTATGGGATGAATGACGGCATTTACCATCCGTCCTCACCGGAGCGCCTCGCCGCCTTCTCGCAGGGACTGGACGTGCTCATCGCCAAGGTCCGCGCCGCGGGTGCCACGCTCGTCCTGATCACCCCACCCCTCTTCGACCCCCTCCCCATCCCCCAGCGGATCGCGCCGGCGGACGCCACGGTCTATGGTTACCAGCAGACCTTCTCCGGCTATGACGACGTTCTCGCGGAGCTGGGCGCGGCCGTCCGCACCCGGAGTGGTCCCGACGTGCAGGTGATCGACCTCCATACCGTCATGCGCGCCGTGCTGGCCGAGCGGCGCCGGGCCGATCCGGCCTTTACCTTCGCGCCCGACGGGGTGCATCCGGGCGACCTCGGACATCTGCTGATGGCTCGCACCATCGCTTCTGGGCTGGGTCTCTCGCTCCCCGAGGCCACGCTGGAGGCCGAACTCGCGCGCATTCAGGCCGACCCGCTGTTCCCGCTGGTCCGCGACCGCCGCGCGCTGCGCTCGGAAGGCTGGCTGGCCCACATCGGCTACACCCGAGGTGAGACTTATCGGGCCCAATCCGTCCAAGCCACCGAGCGCATCGCCACGCGGCTCCAGACCGAGATCGAGCAGATGGCCTCCGGCCGATAGGCTCCGTCCTCGGACGCGACCCAATTTCCCTTACCCCGGTCCGTTTACCCCCGATCCCATGCCTGCCCCACGCCTTGTGCTCGCCCTGCTTACGCTGGGTTCGATTGAACTGGCCCGCGCTGCCGTCGTCCCGCTCCCCACTGAAGTTGTGGTGGAACGGATACCGGCCGCCAAACCGCGCAATGTCATCTTCGTGCTCAGCGATGATCACCGCTACGATGCGATGAGCTTCCTGGGCCACCCCCTGGCCGTGACCCCGCATCTCGATTCGATCGCGCAGAACGGTGTCCACGTGAAGAACGCGTTGGTCACCACGGCGCTGTGCTCTCCCAGTCGCGCCTCGATTCTCACCGGCCTCTACACGTTCCGCCACCGGGTAATCGACAACAACCGGGCGATCCCGGCCGGCACCTTGTACTTCCCCCAGTACCTGCAGAAGGCCGGCTACGCCACCGGCTTCTTCGGCAAGTGGCACATGGG
>CAMAXB010000156.1 GCA_945862035.1 Opitutus sp. GAS368 | reverse complement strand
GCTCGTGCGGGAATTTTCTCCGTGCTGATCCACGTCATCCGCGGAAAGGTTTTATCTTTCACGACGAGCACGGGGCTGGATCCGAGCATGCGTATCCCTAGGTTGAATCCCATGGCGATTCATCAGGAGACGCTGACCCTCCGCACGCGCGGTCGTGGGCTGCATGGGTTCACGGACGACCTGGCCCGGGTGCTGCGGACCAGCGAGCTGACCCGCGGGGTCGTGGTGACGATGAGGGGATAGAGGGCCTTTCGTTTGCTGTAGCCTCGCTGAGGCCGGTCCGAGGTGGAGCGTGTTGCCTCAACACGCTGGCTCGGGAGGAGTCCAGCCCAACGCGTTGGGGGCAACGCGTTCCACCTTCCGCGCTGCTGGGTGGCCGGTACAGGTCCAAGATTCTCGCTCCGCGAGATCGATGGACGCACCTCAAGCCCTGGGCTCAGCCGAGCCCGGCTACACCGGACCGGCCGATCTTGGGACAACGGCTGCGTAGCGCCTGCCAAGGCGTGCGCAGTCGTCCGCGTCGATGGGTGTTAGAGTAAGACCCTCGGATCGCGGCCTCTGTCGTGACCGTTCTGATACCATGAATAACCTATCCTACCTTATTGGCCTGGGCGTCGCTACGCTCGGTCTGACTGCCACCCCCGCGATCGCGGGTCCTTGGAGCGTGCGCGTTGGCGCCACCTACCTGCAGACGGTGGACAAATCGGACGCATTTCGCGCCCTGGACATCAATTTCGCCTCGGACGCCATCAGCGTCAGCGATCGGACGATCCCCGAGATCGATGTGGGCTACGCCTTCAACGAGAAGTTCTCGGCGGAGCTCGTCCTGACGATCCCGCAGGAGCACAGTGTCTATCTGGCCGGCGTGGGCCGGCTGGGCAGCTTCAAGCACCTGCCGCCGACGCTGCTCCTGCAGTACCGGCCTCTGGTCGGCAAGTTCCGCCCCTACGTGGCCGCAGGCGTCAACTTCACCCTCATCTTCGATGACAATCTCGTGGTCGCCGGCGTCCCGCTGGCGCTTGAGAATTACAGCGTGGGCCTCGCCGGCCAAGTGGGCTTCGATTACGACCTCAATGAGCGCTGGAGCTTCAACGCCAACCTCAAGAAGGCGGTGATCCGCACGGATGTGCTCGCCGGTGGCGCCGCCCTGAGCGAGGCGCGACTAGATCCCTGGCTCTACGCGATTGGCTTCGTTCGCAAATTCTAATGAAGAACGGCATCCTCACCGCAGATCGCGTTTATAAGCACAGATTCCGACGGCGCCGCGCCAGATGCGGTCCGTCTCCGTGACTATTTGCGCTATCTATGGTCGAGGCGGCGGAAATTTTCCGATCCAGCCCGGACCGGGGTCAGCGACCCCGGCTACACCCTGAATCTCTTCAGGTCTTGGCCGTCGGGAGGCAGGCGCCGCAGCCGTTGACGAAGAAGTCATTGCCCTTGTCATCGACGAGGATGAAGGCGGGGAAATCCTGCACCTCGATCCTCCACACGGCCTCCATCCCCAGTTCGGGGTACTCGAGCACCTCGACTTTGCGGATGTTCTCCTTGGCGAGGATGGCGGCGGGGCCACCGATGCTGCCGAGGTAAAAGCCGCCGTGCTGCTTGCAGGCCTTGGTCACCGCCTGGCTCCGGTTGCCCTTGGCTAGCATCACCATTGAGCCGCCGAGGGATTGAAACTGATCCACGTAGCTGTCCATCCGCCCGGCGGTGGTTGGCCCGAAGCTCCCCGAGGCATAGCCCTCGGGTGTCTTGGCGGGTCCGGCGTAGTAGACCGGGTGATTCTTGAAGTAGTCGGGCAGCCCCTGGCCGGCGTCGACGCGCTCCTTGAGCTTCGCGTGGGCGATGTCGCGGGCGACGATCAGCGGTCCGTTCAGGAGCACGCGGGTGGTGACCGGGTGGCGGCCGAGTTCCGCGAGGATATCGCTCATCGGTTGGTTGAGGTCGAGGCGTACGACCTTCTCGGTCTTGAGCACGCGGTCCGCGGCTGGAATGAAGCGGCCCGGATCGGTCTCGAGCTTCTCCAGCCAGATGCCGTCACGGTCGATGCGTCCCTTGATGTTGCGGTCGGCGCTGCACGAGACGCCGAGGCCAACGGGGCAGGAGGCGCCGTGGCGCGGCAGTCGGACAATGCGGACATCGAGGGCGAAATATTTGCCGCCGAACTGGGCGCCGATGCCGGTCTGCTGCGCGAGCGATAACACCTTTTTTTCCATCTCCACATCGCGGAATGCGCGGCCGAGGTTGTTGCCCGAGGTGGGCAGGGTGTCGAGGTACTTGGTCGACGCCAGCTTGACGGTCTTGAGGCAGGCCTCGGCGCTGGTGCCGCCGATGACGAAGACGAGGTGGTAGGGTGGGCAGGCGGCGGTGCCGAGGTACTTCATCTTGTCGATGATGAAGGCCTCGAGGCTCTTGGGGTTCAGCAGGGCCTTGGTTTCCTGAAACAGGAAGGTCTTGTTGGCCGATCCGCCGCCCTTGGCGACGAAGAGAAATTCGTAGCGGGCTCCCTGCGTCGCGTAGAGATCGATCTGGGCCGGCAGGTTGGTGCCGGTGTTCACTTCCTTCCAGAGGTCGAGCGGAGCGGTCTGGGAGTAGCGAAGATTCTCCTTTGTGTAGCAGTCGTACACCCCGCGCGAGAGCGCCTCGGCGTCATCGGCCCCGGTCCAGACCTGCTGGCCCTTCTTGCCCATGATCGTGGCGGTACCGGTGTCCTGGCAGAAGGGCAGGATGCCCTCGGCGGCGATCTCCGCATTCTTCAGCAGGGTCAGCGCGACGTAGCGGTCGTTCTCGGAGGCCTCGGGGTCCTGCAGGATCGCGGCCACCTGCGCGAGATGCTTGGGGCGGAGGAGGAAGGAGCAATCGCGCATCGCGTGCGTGGCGAGAAAGGTGAGTGCCTCCGGGGCGACCTTGAGGATCTCCTGGCCCTCAAAGGTCGCGGTGGTGACCCCTTCCGCGGAGAGCAGGCGGTAGTCGGTTTCGTCCTTACCCAACGGAAAAGGATCCTGATAGACAAAGGAAGGGGGCGGCATGGAGGTAAATGCTGCCACAGATCGGCCCGGGCGGACGACGAAAAAGACGCGGCCGGGAAGAAATTAGACCGAATTGAGCGGAGTGTTAGGTGACTTCAATCCCTGACCGGGTTCATGCGAAGGCACGACGACGCGCAGTGGCGAGGGCGGGATTCGGGACAAGGGCCATTTATGAATTGAGTCGCACGGCGGCGTGCGAAACTTAGTTTGGGTAAGATCCCGTTCAATTTCAATTCCGTCGCCATGTGGTCCCGCTCAACGCTCCTCCTTTTGCTGGCCGCCCTGCTCATGCTGGGGACGGGCTGCGAGCGTGCGGCCGGTCCGAGGCTGATCGCCGAGATTGACGATGCGGACTACACGCGGGGCAAGAATCTGCTGAGGCAGAATCGAAATCAGGAAGCCATGGCCGCCTTCCTGAAGGTGATCGATAAACGCTCCGGGGACGCCCCGGAGTCGCACCTCGAGGTGGGGCGCCTCTACCAGGAGCAGATCAAGGATCCCATCCAGGCGATTTACCACTATCGCAAGTACCGCGAGCTCAAGCCGAACGCGCCGCAGGCGGAACTGGTGCGTCAGCTCATCCATGCGGCGACGCGGGATTTCGCCCGGACCCTGCCGGCGCAGCCGCTGGAAAATCAGGTGCTGCGCAACGATCTGCTGGAGGTCGTGGAACGCCTGCAGCGCGAGAACACCCAGCTGCGCGCCGATCTGGCCGCCATCGGTGCGGGTCGACCCGTTTCGGCGATCTCGCTGGACGATCCCGGCACGTCGGGACCTCCCTTGGCCTTCGGACCGACTTCGACGCCCCAAATGGTCACCCGCGGTCCCGCCGAGAGCACAGATGCCCCTCAAATCAGCCAGGCGCCCGTCCAGGCTATCGTCCCGACCCCGGCCCCGGCCCAGCCAACGGCCGCCCCCGCTCAGACTCCGGCTGCCGTAGGCCGCCGCCACGTGGTCGCCCAGGGCGAGTCGCTCTACAGCATTGCCCGCCGGTATTACGGCACGCCGACCAATGCCCGGATCGCCGAGATTGTGGCGGCCAACCGGGCGGTGCTACCCAACGGCTCGACCTCCCTGAAAATCGGGATGGAGCTGCGCATCCCTTAGCCGGGAGAGGGTGAGTCGCTCCAAGGGGTCAGGCCGCTCATGGTTACATTTGGCCTCGTTGCGATGGCGTCGTCTCCAGCGGGTCAGGTTCAACCGTGTCTCAGGCATACGCAAATGATCGCCAATGTAACAATGAGCGGCCTAACCCCCTGAGGTTGGAAGTGAGCTGAGCGGTCGCCGGCCAAAGGGCTCCGAGATTTGCCTTCATCCGGCAACCGGGCTTTGTCATGGTTGCCCTTCATCCATGTCCGATCTCACCGATCTCTATCAGGCGGTCATTCTTGACCACAACAAGCGCCCGCGAAACCGGGGACGGCTGCCCACCGCGACGCGGGTGGCCAGCGGGGACAACCCGACCTGTGGCGACAATTGCACCGTCTATCTGCGGATGGAGGGCGATCGGATCGCCGAGATCAGCTTTGACGGGTCCGGTTGCGCCATTTCCCAGGCGAGCGCCTCCTTCATGACTACCCAAGTCAAGGGCCGCACGGCGGACGAGGCGACCGCACGCTTTGCCGAGTTCAAGGATATCGTGACAACCGGGCGCCAGCCCGAGGATTTCTCCGAAGTGGCAGCCTTTGCCGGTGTGCATGCGTTTCCTGCCCGGATCAAGTGCGCCACGCTTTCCTGGCATGCCGCGATCGACGCCCTGAAGCAGCCCGACCAGCCCCTGCAATCCTGAACCGATGAGCTCCGTCTTTCCCGATCTCCGCCCCCATTTCCCGGCGCTGCACCAGACGGTCAATGGCAAGCCGCTGGTCTACCTCGACAACGGAGCCACCTCGCACAAGCCGCGCGCGGTGATCGATGCGCTGGTCCGCTACTACGAGCGCGACAACAGCAATGTCCATCGCGGGCTGCATGCCTTGTCCATGCGGTCGACGGACAGCTTTGAGGCGGCGCGGGCGCGGGTCGCTGCGTTCATTCATGCGCAGGATCAGGCGGAGATTGTCTTTGTCCGGGGCACCACTGAGGCGGTGAACATCGTGGCCCGCGGTCTTGGGGCGCAGCTAAAGCCCGGCGATGTCGTCCTCACGACCGAGATGGAGCATCATTCGAATCTCGTGCCGTGGCAGCAGGTGGCCAAGGCCACGGGGGCAACGCTGTGCTACGTGCCCGTGCTGGGCGCCGACGGCGAGGGCGGGCTCGATCTGGCCGCGCTGGACACCTTGCTCACGCCGCAGGTCAAGGTCTTCGCCTTCACCCATATTTCCAATACGCTCGGCACGATCAATCCGGCGGCTGAGCTCTGCCGTCGGGCCCGTGCAGTCGGTGCGCTGACCGTGATCGACGCGGCACAGTCGATCGGCCACGAGCCCCTGGATGTGCAGGCCCTCGGGTGCGACTTTCTCGCGTTCTCGGGTCACAAGATGTGCGGGCCAACCGGCATCGGTGTGCTCTACGGACGGCGCGCGCTGCTCGACGCGATGGCGCCGGACGAGACGGGGGGTGGCATGGTGGTCAGCGTTGATTACCAGGGCGCCCGCTGGAAGCCGTCGCCGGAGCGCTTCGAGGCCGGCACGCCCCATGTGGCGGGTGCGGTGGGCTTGGCTGCTGCCATGGATTACATTGATGCGGTTGGGCGTGAGAGCATCGCGGCGCATGACCATGAACTGGCGGCGTATGCGCGGCAGCGTTTGGCGGAGATCCCGGGTATGCGGATCCTTGGCCCGACGGCGGGCCAGCCGCGCGCGGGCATTGTGAGCTTCGCGCTGGGCGATGCCCACGCGCACGACGTGGTGACCTTTGCGGATCAGGACGGCATCGCGTTGCGGGGTGGACATCACTGCAACCAACCCCTGATGCGCAAACTCGGCCTGCCGAGCACGGCCCGGGCGAGCTTCTATCTCTACAACACGCGCGAGGAAATCGACGTGCTGGCGGCGTCGCTGCTGAAGATCCAGAAATTCTTTGCGGGTTAGTTTCGTTTCGCGGCCGCTGTGGCCGAAAGAATTTCTCGCGTCCAAACGGGCAGGTTCGCGTTCGCGGTAGCCGGGGTGGCCGACCCCGGTTCCGAGTGGTGCGAGGTGGAGCGTCTTGCCCCCAAGACGCTGGATCGAGTGCCGCCGCCGCTGCGATCAAACCCGCGCGTTGGGGGCAACGCGCGCCACCGTTCCGCGCCGCTGGGCGGCCGGTACGTGTCCGAGATTATCGCTTCGCGAAATCTAGGCACGCCCTTCGGACCGGCCTCAGCGAGGCCTGCTACAAGGACAGCCCGCGATCGACGATCAACAATCGGGCAGGTCCGGGTTCGTTGTAGCTGGGGTCGCTGACCCCGGTTCTGAGTGGCTCGAGGTGGAGCGTCTTGCCCCCAAGACGCTGGATCGAGTGCCGTCGCCGCTACGTTCAAACCCGCGCGTTGGGGGCAACGCGCGCCACCGTCGGACCGGCCTCGGCGAGGCCAGCGACACAAACCGCGACGCGGGCAAGCGGGCACAAAAAAGCCCCGGGCCGTGAGGCCCGGGGCTTGAGAGCAGAGGCTAACCTCGCCCCGCAGTTCGATTAGAACTGGCGGGTGAAGGTGAGCGAGTAAGCGCGACCAACCCAGAGGCTGCCACCCGTGGTCGGGTTGTAGCCGGAGGCGGTGGCGGCTTCGGAGGGCTCTTCGTCGAGGATATTGTTGATGCCCAGACGAACCGTCGTGCCAGCGACCCACTTGTTGGCGTCGTTCTGGAAGCGGTAGGAGAGACCGACGTTCACCTGGAGGGCGTCATAGCCTTCCTCGTAGTAAGTCGTCGTCCCATTGTTGAAGACCTGCCGGATGTACTCAGGCTTGCCAAGCGAGTTGTATAAGGCGGCGGAGGTAGTTGCTCCGGTCCGGATGTCGCTGGTCCAGACAGCGCTGATCGAGCCTGACCAGTTGTCCTTACGCCACGAGACCGTGGTGTTGGACTTCCATTCGTTCGTGTCCATCGAAATGATGTCATCATTCTTCGGGGCAGTCGGGGTTCTCTTCGTGAATTTGTTCAGGAACTGGGACCATTCGGTCGAGAACCGGAACTGACCGAGTGGCGTGTTCGGCAGGCTGTAGCTCACGTTGTAATCGATCCCATTTGTGAAGTTCTTACCTGTGCGGTTGACCTGCTGGCTGATGACGCCGGCATACACGCCCAAGGTAGCCAGTTGATTGGCTGCTGGCAGAAGGGCGTTGGCTGCGGCAAACGCTGCACGGTCGGTGTCGGTCACAGCGAAACGCAGGGTGTTTGGATCTCCGACGTAGTTGCCGGGGGTGTCT
>CAMAXB010000155.1 GCA_945862035.1 Opitutus sp. GAS368 | reverse complement strand
GATTTCAATAAGCGTTTATGCAGAAAACGTTCGTTATCTTCAAACCCGACTGCATGGAGCAGAAGCATGTCGGCACTGTGATTGATCGCTTCGAAAAAGCGGGCTTCGAGATCGTGGGCGCCAAGCTCATCCAGCTCTCGTCCGCCGTCCTGCGCGAGCACTATGCGCACGTGGCCTCGAAGCCTTTCTACCCGGAGATCGAGCAATTCATGAGCTCGCGCCCCGTCCTCATCATGGCGCTGAAGGGCGACAACATCGTGGCCAAGGTCCGCGACCTGCTCGGGCCGACCGACTCACGCAAGGCCGCCAAGGGCACCATCCGCGGTGACTTCGGCACCGAGATGATGAAGAATGTCTGCCACGCCTCCGACACGGACGAGAACGCCAAGATCGAGCTCGCCCGCTTCTTCAAGCCGGAAGAGATCCTCGGCTGATTGGCGTCTGGCCGTCCGGCCCGCCCACGACCCGCACCCGCCCGGTGCGGGTTTTTTGTTTCCTTCGATCGAGGAGGTGAACCCGCCTCTGCGCGTTCGGCGAGGGAGGTGAACAACCCGCGCCCTCCGCCTCGATCCGAGTAAACATCTCCCGAGCCAACTTCATCGCTTCAAGGTGCTCAACCGGGGGGAGAAGCGGGCCGCGCGCTGCAGGATCGACTCGGGGCCTGCGCCGCGCTTGGTTCAGCCCATGAGTAAGTCCTCCTCCCCGGGTGCCCGTGACGTGGCGGTGTCCCGTTTTCCCATCGAACTCGCGCAGTTCCTCAAGTTCGCCGGCCTCTTCGGCAGCGGGGGCGAGGCCAAGGAGGCTGTCGTCGCGGGCGACGTGCAGGTGAACGGCACGGTCGAGACCCGTCGCGGCCGCAAGCTCGTCGCCGGCGACAAGGTCACCCTCGGCGAAGAAACCCTGGTCGTCCGCGCCGGCTGACGCCGGCGCATTTGAAATCTCAAATTTGAAATCTCAGATGCACGCGCGCCGCGCTCGTGCGTCATCCGGGGGAAGATCAGATTGATCGCGCGCGGGTCGGCGCGTGACTCCGAGATCTGCTTGAAGGAGATCTCGTTCAAGCCCTCCCGCCCCCAGCCGGCGCTGATGTCCGAGTCGTCGACGGCGATGGCCAGGATCCTCGGGTGGCCGTCGAGTAGTGCGTAGACGCGCAGGTCGAGGGACCCGTAGCCGCCTTCTGGAACGGGGGTCAGCCGAACAAGGTCACACCTGCGGGGTGCGACTCGTAAAACGCGACAATGTTCGGCCCTGGATCCCTCCGAGGGGCGCGACGGTTCCGGGTCCTCTTCAGTTTAGAATGGCCGTGCGCCTGGCCCATGCTGCGTTCGCCCTCTCCGCCTGACGCGTCGCGGACGGGGGAAGAGATCCGCGGGGTTGCTTTGGCGGCGGGCAGGACCCAACGTCGCCAGCAATGACCACCATTGAAGCCATCGAATCCCGCCGCGCCATCAAGAATTACGACCCCGCACATCGCATGTCTCCGGAGGAGGAGCGGCGGCTGCTCGAGTTGGCTCTGCTCTCGCCGACCGCTTTTAACATCCAAAACTGGCGGTTTGTCATCGTGCGCGACAGAGAGACCCGCAAGAAAATCCGGGCTGCGGCCTGGGATCAGGCCCAAGTGACAGACGCCTCCTTGCTTGTTGTGCTGTGCGGCAACCTCTCCGCATGGAAACAAAATCCCGCCAACTACTGGCGGAACGCGCCGCGGGGCGTGCAGGATTTCCTCGTGCCGGCGATCGAGGGGTATTACTCCGGCAAACCGGATGTGCAGCGCGACGAGGTCATGCGCTCCTGTGGCATGGCAGGCCAGACACTCATGCTCGCCGCAAAGGCGATGGACTACGACACGTGCCCGATGGACGGATTCGATTACGAGGAGGTTGGAAAAATCATCCGCCTGCCCTCTGACCACATCATTTCCTTCATGATCGCGGTCGGGCGCAAGACGCAGGACTCCTGGCCCCGCCCCGGCCAGCTTGCCTACAACGAGGTGGTGATTGAAAACGGATTTTGATTCGGTGGGAATGCGTCATCGCACGGTCGTGTCCGTGGCATCCGCCCCACGGAGCAATGATCCTCAGAGGTAAGTCGCTCAGGTTGCAGATAAGACGGGCGGAAAGGGAAACGCGATGGCACCCAGAACAAAGTCCGCATCCGGCGGGAAGTAGCCGGTGCGAAGAGCAGCGGGGAAGTCTGCCGGCCCAGCGAGAGGGAGTCAGGGCGGAATGACGCTAAGTGAGGAGCGCTATTCGTCGCGCGATCATGGGCATGCGAGAGCGAAAAGGGGACGCGAGCACGGCTTAACTCAGCGCCCGGCCCAATCCGTGAGTACCGAGCCGCGTCACGCCGGCAACCTCCTGACCTGAGGGCCGCCAAAGTTCACTGCCCCTGGAATCACTCGACGTCGTTGTTGAAAAATGACGCTTTCCGCCTAAGGTGTTTTGTTCCGATAAAGCCCACCCTCTCACGGGCGAAGATCGAGGTAAGATTTTGCAAGGTTCACCCCGTCTCCGCCGTCTCTCGAGCCCTCTCAGCCCTCAATAAAATTCAAGGTCCTCCCTTCATTTCCAATGAAAAGCTTTCTCCTGCTGCTGGGCCTAGCGTCGGCGGCAATGGCAGCTGAACAAGCTTTTCCGCCCTCGCCGGTCGGCGAGCCGGAATTGAAGACCCTGCCGGCCGGCTTGCTCCTCAAGACCTCGGCGCCGGGGAATTACTTCGAGCAATCGAACCGGCTCTTCGGTCCGCTGTTTCGATATATCTCCTCCCATGAACTCTCCATGACCACCCCGGTGGAGGCTCAAATCGAGGGGGCGGCCATGTTTTTTTGGGTGGCCGAGAGCCAGCGGGGGAAGGCAACTGGGAGCAAGGGTCCGGTCGAACTTGTCGAATTGCCGGAGCGTTGGGTGGCCAGCCTCGGCGCTCGCGGCAGCTACTCTGCGCAAAATTTTGTCAAAACGCGTGATCTCTTGTTGAGCTGGCTGGGCAAGCAAACCGCAGTCGAGGCGGCGGGTTCAGCCTACGCTGTTTATTGGAGCTCGCCCTTCACGCCCGGATTCCTGAAACGCTTTGAGGTGCATGTACCGGTGCGCCCCATCGGTAAACCGCAGACGCAATAAGCGACACCTCGGGTCATCACGCTCAAGCCCCCCGCTCAGCAAGACAGACCGGAGCCGGGCCGCCTGCCTCGCCCTTCAGCTCTTTCTCACGCCCCCGACTCGATCCTCTCCATGACCCCTCTCAACGACACACCAGTCTGGCTCATCACCGGTTGTTCAAGCGGACTCGGCCGCGCGCTGGCCGAGCGCGTGCTCGCACGGGGACACCGCCTGATTGCAACCGCCCGCCAGCCGGAGACGCTCGCTGACTTGGTCGATGCGAATCCGAGCCGTTGTCGAGCGTTCGCCCTCTACGTCACCGACGCGCCCCAAATCGTTTCGGTGGTCGCGCAGGCGGCCGGCGTCTTTGGTCGACTGGATGTGGTGGTGAACAATTCCGGTTACGGCCTAATCGGAGCCGTGGAGGAGTACGCCGAGACGCAAATCACGCGTAATTTTGAAACGAATTTCTTTGGCTCGCTGCGGGTGATTCGCGCCGCCCTGCCGATCTTGCGAGCCCAGAAGAGCGGGCATTTCGTTAATATTAGCGCCGCGGCCGTGATCGCTAACTATGCGGGATTTTCGATCTACGGCGCGGCCAAGTGGGCACTGGAGGGCCTTTCGGAGTCGCTCGCCGCGGAAATCCGGCCCCTCGGGCTAAAGGTCACGATCGTGCAACCCGGTCCCTTCCGCACGCACTTCATCTCACGGTCGCTCGAGCGCGCAACCGGGCAGATTCCCGACTACGAGCAGTCGAGCGGGAAGTTCCGTCGCTTCTTGGAGACGATGGCCGGCCGACAGCCGGGCGACCCCAACAAGGCGGCCGACGCCATCATCGATGCCGTGGGCTCGGAGAATCCACCCCTCCGCCTCGTGCTTGGCAAGTACGCCATCGATAAAGCTCGCCGGAAGCTCGGCTCGGCCGCGCGCGAACTCGAGGCGGGTAACGCCCTCGGTCTCGCGACTGATTTCACCACCGCCGGCGATACGGTCGCCGAACCGCGAACACCCAGCCAGCCCTCGGGCTCGACTTAAACGCGCATCGCTTGAGCGGCGAGACGCTATCCCAAAGGACTGTCTTCCCGGGTGTTTATCGGCGTCATCTCAGCTCAGGACTTTGGTCTAATTCCTCCAGGACTTGCGCGAAAAAATTGATCAGAAAAAATCCGGCGACCTTTGGGGTGACCGGATTTTCTGCTCAACGGAGCGGAAGAAGAGACGCGAACGCGCGAGTTTGCATCACGACGCAGCGTGATCGGGGGTTAGACGCCCAGACTCTTGAATTCCGCCACCACTCCCTGCAGCGACGCCTTGGCGTCGCCGTAGAGCATGCGCGTGTTGGGCAGCAAGAAGAGCTGGTTCTCTAGGCCGGAAAAGCCCGTACCCTTGCCGCGCTTCAGGCAAATAACCGTGCGCGCCTCGTGGGCATTGATGATGGGCATGCCGTAGATCGGCGATGACTTGTCGCTTGTCGCGGCGGGGTTCACGACATCGTTGGCGCCGATAACGATCGCCACGTCCATCGTCGGCATAACAGGGTTGACCGCGTCCATCTCAACCAGCTGCTCATAGGGTACGCTGGCCTCCGCGAGGAGCACGTTCATGTGGCCGGGCATGCGGCCCGCGACGGGATGGATCGCGAAGCGCACTTCCGCGCCGTTCCGCTCCAGCATTTCGGCCAGCTCACGCACGATATGCTGCGCCTGCGACACCGCCATGCCGTAGCCCGGGATGATGACAACCTGCCGCGCCGCCTCGAGGACCGCGAATGTGTCCTCGGCGGAGATCGGCTTGAGTTCGCCCTGAATGACGCCCTCGCCGCCCGCCGTGGCCGCCGGCGGCGCCGAGCCGAAGCCGGAAAAAAGCACGTGGGCGAGCGAGCGGTTCATGGCCTTGCACATGATCGCAGTGAGGATCAGGCCGCTCGTGCCGACGAGACAGCCAGCGACCACCAGCACATTGTTGCGAATGATAAAGCCGGCCGCGCACGCTGCGATGCCCGACAGGCTGTTCAACATCGAGATGACAACCGGCATATCGCCGCCGCCGATCGGCATGACGAGCGTCCAGCCGAGCACGAGCGAGAGTACCGTAAAGACCGCAAAAGCGAGCAACACCGTCTGGGGATCGCCGGCGACGACATAGACCACGCCCGCCACCAGGGTCGCGATCAGCATGAGACCATTGACGATATGCTGCCCGCCAAAGGTGATCGCGCGGCCACTGAGCCACTCCGCCAATTTGCAGAGGGCATAAATCGAACCGGTGAAAGTGATGCCGCCGATCAGGATCGTAAGGTATGTGACGGTGGCCGTGAAGACCGGGTCCTCGGGGACCACCGTGCCGCCGCGGATGCGGAGGAACTCCGCGGCGCCGACGATGAGCGAGGCCAGACCGCCGAAGCCGTTGAGTAGTGCGACCATCTCGGGCATTGCCGTCATGGCCACGGACCGGGCGCAGGCGAGGCCGATCACCGTGCCGGCGACCAAGCCGACTATGATCCATTGGTATTCTATCACTTGCTGATCAAGTAGCGTCACTACGATGGCGATCAGCATGCCAACGCCGGAGAGCAGGTTGCCGCGGCGGGCGGTGCCCTGGCGGCCGAGCATCTTCAGGCCGATGATAAAGAGGATTGAGGCCAGGATATAGGCCGAGTTGATGAGGATCTCGGCGTTCATGACGAGCTCTCCTTCTTGGCCGGCCCATCCTTCTTCTTGAACATACCCAGCATGCGGTCGGTCACGAAGTAACCGCCGATGACATTGATCATAGCCAGCGTGACGGCTGCCGTCCCGAGCACGGTGGTGACCCACGAGCCGTCATCCGCGCCAGCGGCGATGATCGCGCCGACGATGGTGATGCCCGAGACGGCGTTGGAGCCCGACATCAGTGGCGTGTGCAGCTGCGAGGGCACCTTCGCGATGAGCTCAAAGCCGAGGAACCCGGCGAGGGTGAAGATGAAGAAGAGGAGAATGAGTTCCATGGGATGAAATCAGGCCGAAGGGGCGAACTGAGGATGGACGACGGCGCCGCCGCGGGTCAGGAGGCAGCCCTGCAGGATCTCGTCGGGCGGGTCGAGCCGCAGGGTCTTTTGTTTTTCGTCCCAGAAATGCGTGACCCAAGCGGCGAAGTTGGCCGCGAGCACCTGGGTCGCATGGTGGGCCACGGTGCCCTCGAGGCAGGGGTGACCGATGATGGTGATCCCGTTGGGCGTGACCACATCCTCGCCGGGACGGGAACTCTCGACGTTACCCCCGCTCTCGACCGCGATGTCGACGACTACACTGCCGGGTTTCATCCCGTCGAGCATGGCCTTGGTCACCAGTCGCGGCGCCGGGCGCCCGAAGACCTTGGCGGTGGCAATGACAATGTCGGCCTGCGCGCAAATCTTCGCCATGCCCGCCTGCTGCCGGGCAATTTGCTCCGGCGTGAGTGCCTTCGCGTAGCCGCCCCCCGTCTGGCCCGTCTCGCCGAGGTCGATCTTGACGAATTTCCCGCCGAGGGATTTCACCTGCTCCTCGACCACCGGCCGGGTGTCGAACGCCTCGACGCGGGCGCCGAGGCGCTTGGCGGTGGCGATGGCCTGCAGGCCGGCGACGCCGGCGCCGATGATAAAAACGCGGGCCGAGATGATTGTGCCGGCGGGCGTCATCATCATCGGTAGCGCCATACGCAGGCGCTGGGCGGCCTCGATCACCGCGGAGTAACCGGCTAGGCTGGCCTGCGAGCTGAGGGCGTCCATCTTCTGCGCCTGCGTCGTACGCGGGATCATCTCCAGACTGACGGCGCTCACTCCGGCGGCAGCGAAGGCCGCGAGGAGTTCCTTCTCGTTAAACGGATCAAGGAAGCTCAGGTGCAGCGCCCCGCGCTGCATGCGCGCAACGTCAGCGACCGGCGGTTTACGCACGCGAAGCACGAGGTCGGCGCTGGCCAGCGCGGCCGCGTGGTCCGAGACAAGAATCACGCCGGCCTTGATGTAATCCTCGTCGGAGTAGTGACTGGCCCGGCCGAGGCCGGGCGCAGCCTGCACGGTGATACCCAGCTTAACCAGTATTTGCGCGGTGGCAGGCGTCAGCGCCGCACGGGGCTCAGCCGGAGCTGACTCAGCGGGAACGTAACAAGTCATAGAACAGTATGAGGTGAATCCCAATCATTTGAAAGCGAATCGGTTAAATAAAGCTACGATCAGGGAGGCGGGGGAGGGGAGGGGAGCGAAGCTCTCCCGCGAGCTCTGATGGACGCGTGTCAGATGAGCGCATAAAGTTCAAGCGCTGAGCGCACCGGCAGGTCGCGGCGGTAAACTTCCAGCGGCGTGAAGT
>CAMAXB010000154.1 GCA_945862035.1 Opitutus sp. GAS368 | reverse complement strand
CCCTCTGCAATCCGCACAACCCCCTCGCTCGCGTCTGGCGCCGCGAGGAACTTGTGCGGCTGGGCGAGTTCTGCGCCCGCCACCAACTCGTGCTCTGCTCCGACGAAATCCATTGCGATCTCATTCTCGACCCGGCGCTCCCCCACGTGCCAGCCGCCAGCCTGTCCTCCGAATTGGCGGCGCGCACCGTTACGCTGATGGCCCCGAGTAAAACCTACAACGTACCCGGACTCGGCACCTCGTTCGCCATCATTGCGGACCCTGCCCTGCGCCAGCGCTTCACCAAGGCCGGGGCCGGGATCGTCGCCGAGGTCACTGCCCTCGGCTTCACCGCCTGCGAGGCGGCTTACCGCGACAGCGAGCCTTGGCGTCAGGCCCTGCTCGCCTACCTGCGGGGCAACCGCGACTTCCTCCTCGACTTCATTGCCCGCGAATTGCCCGGCGTGCGCGTCGAGGCCCCGATTGAGGCGACCTACCTCGCCTGGCTCAACGTATCCGGGCTCAAGCTCGCCGACCCGATCGCCCACTTCGAGGCTCATGGGGTCGGCCTGAGCGAGGGCACGTTCTTCGGCACCAAGCCCGGCCAGCACGTCCGCCTCAACTTCGGCTGTCCGCGCGCCACGCTGGCCGAGGCCCTACGCCGGATAAAGGCCGCGCTCTAGCACCGGCCGCCCGGCCTGACCAGCGTAGCGACCCACTGGATACCTGTAGCTGTTTAACAATCGTCAAGTAACCTATTGGGTTACACGATGGCGGCATGTACGTGCCACGCGATCCGCGGTTCCAATTCTGGGGCGAGCTGGCCGAGCTAATGATGATTGCCGCCCAGGCCGGGGCGGAGCGCGCACAGCAGGCGCTGCGAAAGCGACGAAAGGGCTATCGCACCCGTCGGCCGGGTCTGCACACGCCGCTGTGGAATGTCTGCGCCGCCCTCCTCCGGCAGAACCTGCGCCCCTACGGGAGCAAGGTGAGGCTTGCGCGCTACCTCGGAATACCCAGGCAGCGACTGAATGATTACCTCAAGGCCCGCTCCCGCCTGCCTGACGCCGAGGTCCTGCTCCGTATGCTCCACTGGCTGTCGGAGAAGACCGCGAAGAACAGCCGGGATCTGACCCTCTGAACAAGTAACCCAATAGGTTACACGATGTCAGGATTGCGGAGTGGGACTGGGGGCGCATGATGGTAGGGAGTTCCATGCGCATCGGGTCCATTGAGCTGGCGTCGCCGCTCTTCCTTTCGCCGCTGGCCGGTTATACCAACCTGCCGATGCGGCTGACCGTGCGCGAGCTGGGCGGGCTCGGCTGGGCCACGACGGATCTCGTCAATGCGCGCTCGCTCATCGAGCGCAATCCCCGCGCCCTGCAACTCGTCGCGACCGCCCCGGGCGACCAGCCGCTCGCGATCCAGCTCTTCGGCGCGGTGCCGGAGGAGATGCGTGATGCGGCCATGATCTGCGAATCCTTGGGCGTACACTCCGTCGACATCAACATGGGCTGCCCGGTGAAGAAGGTCGTCAAGATCGGCGGCGGCTCCGCCATGATGACCGAACTCGACAAGACCGCCGCGCTGGTGCGTGGCATGGTCAACGCCGTGAAGATTCCGGTGACCGCCAAGATGCGCCTCGGCTGGGATGACGACAACCTCACCGCCCCGGACCTCGCCCGCGTGCTCGAGGACGTGGGCGTCAAGGCGGTCTTTGTGCACGGCCGCACCCGCGCGCAGGGCTTCAGCGGCACCGTGAATCTCGCGGGGATCCGCTCGGTCGTTGAGGCGGTGCGCACCATTCCCGTCATCGGTAATGGCGATGTGACCACGCCCGCCGCCGCCCAGCACATGTTCAACGAAACGGGCTGCGCCGGCGTGAGCATCGGCCGTGGCGCGTTCTATGACCCGTGGATCTTCCGCCGCACCGCTCATCTGATTTCGACCGGCGAACTCCTCCCCGAGCCGACGTTCCTCGAGCGCGTGCGCGTCATGCGCCGGCACTTCGATCGCTATTGCGAATTCTTCGGTGAGGCCGACGGCGCAAAGCATTTTCGCAAGGTCGCCCCGTGGTACGCGAAGCGTTTCGGCCCCTCGCGTCCGTTCAAGTCGGCGATCATCACGATCCGATCGCGCGCCGACTTCGAGGCAGCGCTCACGGGCTATCTCGCGTGGCGCCGGCAGTTCTGCGATGATCAGGGGGAGCTTCGACCGAAATTCCAGCCCGATCCCCTGGTGGCTTCCTTTCTGCGCGACCCGGACGATCCGGTTTTTGCCCGCGACTCCATCCCCGTCCCCAAGGGGCCGGTCGAGACTTGGTAACCCCACCTGATTTTCCATGAGCGGCGCAATGCATTTCTGGGAACTGATTCTTGGTACGGTCATCGCCCTGCTACCACTCATCAATCCCCTCGCCGCGACGCCGGCCTTCCTCGCCATCACGGAGGGCGACAGCGAGGAGCGTCGGCGCGAGCAGGCCCTCAAGGGCTGTCTCTACATGGTGGGTATCCTCGTCGCCTTCCTGATCGGCGGCACCTTCATCATGAATTTCTTCGGCCTGTCGCTGCCCGGCATGCGCATCGCCGGTGGCCTGCTGGTGGCCGGCATTGGCGCCTCCATGCTTTCGCCGCCCGCCGGCCGGGCCGGACCGGACGACCGGGAAACGGCCGCCGCGCGGGCCAAGCGCGATATCTCCTTCACCCCGCTCGCCATGCCGACGCTCAGCGGTCCGGGCTCGATCGCCGTGACGCTGGGCTTCAGCTCGCTCGCCCGCGGCCCGCTCGACTATGGGGCGATTATTCTCGGGATTCTTTTCGTGGCCGGGGTGACCTACACCGCCCTACGGCTCTCGGGCCGCATCGTGAAGGTGATCGGCGTAAACGGCATGTCGGCGCTCACGCGCATCATGGGTTTCCTACTGCTCTGCGTCGGCGTGCAGTTCGTGGTGAACGGCGTGCTCGGCGTCGCCACGGATCCCGCCCTGCTGCGAAGCATCCGCGACACGCTCGCCACCTGATCCCGCGACGGCGGCGGTCAGTACTTTCGCGCCATGCGCGAGCCGCCGGCACCGCGCATCAGGATCAGCTTCTTTTCCGGATCGATTCCGTGGAAGACAATGCCCCGGTCGTGGTCGAGCGCCCTCGCCAGGGCGCACTGTGCGGCCATTGATGATGGCCCGCCGAGGGTCGCCCTGAAAGACTCCGTTCACGCGCATCTCGAGCACGAAGAACTTGAAGGCCGGTGCAGGTTCCACCTCGGGTTTCGGAGCCGGGCGCGAAACGGTTTCGGCCAGAGCGGGCGCAGGGTCCGCAACCAACGGCGGCTCCGGTGGCGTTGCGGACGAGGCGGGAGCCGCGGGCTCCACGGACACCGCGGGAGGCGGCACGACGACAACGGGCCGCTCTGCAGCACGGGCAGGAGCCGCGGCAGTTGCGGCGGGATCTGCCGTCAGGCGGGGTTTGATGCGAAGTGAGCGGCCCCTTCCCCGGGCGCCACACGGGCGGCTGGGCCGGCTTCATCGGCAGCGGGGGTGGCGCCGGTTCCGCGGGCGGGGCTTCAGGCGCAGCGACAGAGTCTGGGGCTCGCCACTCATTGGCACCTAAAGATGACGGATTTTCGGGTTCGTGAAACCAAAAAGATTCGCTGGAACCTCCGTGTTTCCTGCGTAAGCTCCGACCTATCCCGCGATGAAGCTGCTCAGACTCCTTCCGTTCGTCCTTGCCGCTCTTGGAGTGGGTCTTGGCGGCTGTGCCAATTCCTCCAAACCCGACGCACCCGCCAGCAGCGCAGCCGAGCTCGAGGAGGCCTTCAAGGAGCGCTGGGTCACCAAACGCGTAGGTGAGTTACTCCTCGCCGGCACGGCGCCGGATGGCATTCAAGCCCGCCGCATGGCGCTCCAGGAATTCCGCGAGCGTTTCGAGTACGTCCGCGGCGCCACCCGGCGCTGAGCCCCAAGCACAGCAGCGGTTCCGCCGGCACCGACCGCGAGTCCGTTGACGGGACTCCCCGCGGTCCCTCACGCTCTCGCCTTGGCCTCCATGTCCTCCCATCCCGATGCTGGCCGCGGTGCCCTGTCCGCCTTTGCCGGCTACGCGTTCTGGGGGTTGGTCCCGCTCTACTGGAAACAGCTGCAGGGGATTGATGCCCATGAATTGATCGCACACCGCGTGGTCTGGTCGCTGGTTCTTGTTGCCGCCGTCGTGCTGTCGCGGCGCGGGCTGGGCGAGATTGTCCGTGCGCTTTCGACGCCGCGCGGATTCGGGCTCAATCTGCTCAGCAGCGTGCTGCTCACCATCAACTGGCTCGTCTACGTCTGGGCCGTGAACGCCGGGCACGTGCTTGAATGCAGCCTCGGCTACTTTCTCGTTCCCCTGATCAACGTCGCCCTCGGACGGCTGGTCTTTCACGAGGGGCTGCGGCCGGTGCAGATCGCCGCAATCGTCTGCGCCGTCGCGGGTGTCACCCTCCTGGTCGTGCAGGTCGGCCGCGTGCCCTGGGTTGCCCTCTCGCTCGCCGGTTCCTTTGGTGTCTACGGTCTGCTCCGCAAGCAGTCACCTCTGGGCGCCCTGAACGGGCTCGCGGTGGAAACCACCCTGCTCGCGCCCGTCGCCGTGGGACTTCTGCTGTGGCGCCATCAGGCCGGGACCGGGGCCCTTGGGCACGTCGACCTTGCGCGCACGCTGCTGGTCCTGAGCGCCGGCGTCGTCACGGCCATCCCGCTGCTCCTCTTTGCCTATGGGGCCAAGCGACTGCGCTTCACCACGCTGGGGCTGCTCCAGTATACCGCCCCCACCGTGCAGTTCTTCATCGGCTGGCTGGCCTATGACGAGGCCCTCACGCCGGCCCGGGCCTGGGCCTTCGCCTGCATCTGGACGGGACTCGCCTGCTACACGGCGGACATCCTTTGGACGTCGCGCCGGGCGATCACTTCGCTCCCGGAACCGGGTCAGGCGGCATAGCGACCAGCGTCACCTCGAAGATCAGGGTGGCCCGCCGCGGAATCTTGGGCGGCTGTCCGCGGGTGCCATAACCCAGTTCAAACGGGATGATGAAAATGCGGGTCTCACCCAGCTGCATGAGCTGGATGCCTTCCTCCCAGCCGTCGATCACGACATTGCGGCCGAGGCGAAAGGTGAACGCCTTTGCCGGATCCAGATTCTCCTCGAAGAGGGTGCCGTCGAGCAAAGAGCCCGTGTAGTTAACGGTGACCAGCTGGCCGGGCTTCGGGCGTTCCCCCGCGCCTGGCTTGACCAGCTGCCAGCGCAATCCGGTTGAGGTTCGCTTGGCCTCGGGCCAGCGCTGCACCACGATCGCCAGATCCTCGGGCGGAAGCTTCTCGCGCTGCGCGTGGAGCGCCAGTGGTGAAAGCAGGAGCACAAGCAAACCAAGGAGGCGGATCGGTGAGGTCATGGAAAAACCGGGAACTGTCATGGCATGAAGCGAACCGGGTTGGGTCGTCCGGTCAAAACTTCTTCATCGTCGGGTGAAGGGCAAGCTGGGCTAGCCCCTCAGCGAACAGAGGTTTTCCTGGTTCCCGCCGACGCCAGGTCGACGCGCCTGAGGGATGGGGCAGCGGGATGCAGTCCAACCCCCGACCCGCGTAAATCACTCCGTGAGAACGGCCGATCACGGCGTTGAGCCGGTCCACCGGCAGGAAAGGGCTGATCGCCAGTTTCCCCACTGGGATGACCAACGCGGGCTCCAACAGGGCAAATTCATGCTCCAGCCAATCCGCGCAGGCTGCGATCTCCTCCGGCGCGGGTACGCGGGCCCCACCCTCCCGGCTGTTTGCCGGGAAAGCAGCGGCAAACCGCGGCAAAGTAGATCCGGTCGCGCACCTCGTCCTCGGTCCAACCCAGCGCCGCCTGAAACCATCCGAACAGCGTCTTGCCAGCCGTCCCCGCGAAGGGGCGACCGAACCGGGGTTCCTTGTCGCCCGGCGCCTACCCCACGAGGATCACGCGCGAGGCGACCGGGCGGCCGCCGACCGCCGGACGGTGCATGCGTGGACACCGCACGGACCCGCGCAGGGCGTCAAGCTGGGCTTGGACCGCAGACAACGATGCCATGCGGTCCAACCTGGAGGATACCGGGATCGACGAAGGGCGGAAAACTCAGCGACGGCCGCCGAAGCGCCCGCCACCGCCCTGACGACCGCCGCCGCCGCCTTGGCGGCCGGACTGCCCGCGGCCGCCGCGCTGGGGCTGGCCGCCGGCCGGCTGGGGCCGGGCCACGAAGGGCGCGTAGGTGAAGCCTTCGAGCCTGAGCTCGGGGATCTTCTGGCCGATAAAGCGCTGGATCGAGCGGATGTCATCCGCGTTCTCAGGCGTCACCAGCGTGAGCGCATCGCCCACGGCCTGGGCCCGGCCGGTGCGGCCAATGCGATGGACGTAGTCCTCCGGATTTTCCGGCACGTCGTAGTTGATGACATGCGACACGCCGGCGACATCGATGCCGCGGGCGGCGATATCGGTGGCGACCATGATTTCGTACTTGCCGCTCTTGAAGCCGGCCAGGGCCTCGATGCGCTGGTTCTGCGAGCGGTTGGCGTGCAGGACGGCCACGGAATGGCGGGCGCCCTTGAGCTTGTGCGCGATCTTGTCAGCCCCGTGCTTGGTGCGGGAAAAGATCAGGACGCTATCGAATTCGAGTTTCTCCAGGAGCGCGATGAGCAGGTCGAACTTTTGGGCCCAGGCCACGGGGTACAACGCGTGGGTGACGGATTGGTTGACCGATCGATTCACGCCGACCTCGACCCGCACGGGATCGCGCAGCGCGAAGGAGGCGATCGCCGCGATCTCGGGCGGAACGGTGGCCGAGAAGAACAAGGTCTGCCGCTCGCGGGGGCAACGGGCGATGATGTCCTTCACCACCGGCAGGAAGCCCATGTCGAGCATGCGATCGACCTCGTCGAGCACGAGGATCTGGATGTCGCGGAGCGACAGTTCGCCGCTCTTGAGATAATCGAGGAGACGGCCGGGCGTGGCGACGACGATATCGACGCCGCGCTTGAGTTCCTGGCGCTGGGCGCCGTAGCCGACGCCGCCGAAGAGGGCGACGGCGCGGTTGTCGGTGAACCGGGCGAAATCGCGGAAAGCGGTCTCGACCTGGGCCGCGAGTTCACGGGTGGGCTCAAGCACGAGGACGCGGGGCTTCGGGTTGTGACCGCCGAGCTTGGAAAGGATGGGCAGCGCAAAGGCGGCTGTCTTGCCGGTGCCCGTCTGGGCCGAGCCGACCAGGTCACGGCCGGAAAGCACCACGGGAATTGCGCGCAGCTGGATGGGGGTCGGCTCGGAGTAGCCGGCCGCTTGGATGCCGCGCAGGACCGGCGCGGAGAGTTCGAGTGCTTTAAAAGCCATGGCAGAAGGACCGCTCAAGCGGTCGGAGGTTGGCTGTAGCCGAGGTCGATGACCCCGGTCCGTTTCTGCAACCAATGAGAGCT
>CAMAXB010000153.1 GCA_945862035.1 Opitutus sp. GAS368 | reverse complement strand
CGGGTGATCCCGGGGGCCGCCGATCGCAGCTATGGAATCCAGGTTGCCCGTTTGGCGGGTTTGCCGCTTTCGGTGATCGACCGGGCCAAGGTCATCCTCGCCAAACTCGAAAGCGACGACAGCAGTGTCGAACTGCCTGCGGCCCCGGCAGCCAGGCCGCGCAAGAAGATCGCCGTGCGTCCGGCCGAGGATGACGCGCAACTCGGGCTGCTCTGAGCCCCGGTCCTGCGTGCCGGCAAAGCGAACGCGATGAAGGCGATGCATGCCCTTGAGCTCAGGATTCCTCCCGCCCTGGTGTGGTTTCTCGCGGCGGGGGCCATCTTTGCCTGTGCCCGGGGCTTCCCGGCGGGGCGGAGTGAGCTCCCGGCCCGCCACGCTGTGGCGGTGGGTTGCGCACTCGCCGGGCTCGCCCTCGCGTTGGCGGGGGTTCGGGAATTTCGCCGCGCCCAGACCACGGTGAATCCCCTCGAGCCCGGGCGCGCCCGCTCCATTGTGTCGTCAGGGGTTTACCGCCACACGCGCAACCCGATGTACCTCGGCATGGCGCTCGGCCTCGTCGGATGGGCGCTCTGGACGGGGTCTCTTGCCGGGCTGGTGGTCGTACCCGTGTTCATGAGCTACCTGACGCACTTCCAACTCATTCCGGAAGAACGCGCCCTGCTCGCTCGCTTTGGGCGCGCGTACGCGGACTATTGCGTTCAGGTGCGACGTTGGCTGTGAGCCGTAAACGGCGCTTCCCGGCGCGAGCGGAGCGCGCTCGGCTTGCCCGAACTTAGGCGTCTGCTTTTGCAAACCAAACCCCATGATCGGGACGGATCCCCGCGAGCCCTCCTCTTTCCCTCCCCTGCGTGGTCGGTGGCGGGATGCCGGGGTGGTCCGCCTGCGCTTTCGCGCGGGGGTCTCGGCGGAGCCAATTTTTTGAGCAGTCTCGGTCGTGCGCCTCGGCCCAACACGGCGCGAGGGATCCGCCTTTGAGCAACGCTCATCGGAGCCGTGGCCGGATTGCGGATTGCGTTGGGTGGGTAATGGTGGGACCTTGCGGGAGGCCCCGACACCCTGTGGACATCACGGAGATCCCCTTTAACCGCCTTGTCGGAATGGAGCGCGCTCGCGAGCCGCAGGGCGTCCTGTCCTTTCCCGCGGATGTGCGCTACACCAACCATCTGGGGACGGTTCACGCCGGCGCCATGCTGGCCCTTGCGGAGGCTTCGAGCGGCGAGTACCTGCTCCGCGAGTTCGGAACGCTGCCCTACCCGGTGCTCCCGGTCGTGCGTCGGGTCGAAGCGAAGTTTCGCAAACCGGCGCGAGGGGCGATTCACAGCCGGGTTTCGGTTGCGCCCGCGGATCGTGATGCATTTGTGCAAACCCTCGCCGAGCGCGGACGTGCCTTGCTCGCGATCCACGTCGACGTCCACGACGATCAGGGCGTGCACGTCCTCGCGACCACGGTTGAATGGTTTGTGGCGCGCCAGGAGATCCCGCCCACGAGTACGCCCCTTCCCCATGAAACTCCGCCGCCCCACCGATGACTCGGTCGCAGGCTGCCTGTGGCTCGCCCGCCTGACCGACAAGGCCCGTTGCCACCTCAACGGGACGCTTGCTCCGGATTTCACGATGCCCTTCTGCCATCCGCTCGCGACCGACGGGGCCTTTCTCAGTCACTTTGTGCTGAGCAAGGACGAGCTCCTTGCCGCGGTGCGTGCGGCCGGCGAGGACGATGCGGCGCTGGCGCAGTGGTTTGTAGCGCGGCCGGCCAGCACGGCGGAACGGATCACCGCCTGGAATGCGCTGGCTCCCCACATCGGCAAACCCGGCTATCCGATGGAACGCGGCTTCCGCTACATGGTGCGGATGACCTACGGCGGCACGCCGCCGGATCCCCGCATCGTCGGAGCGTTCACCGCGATCGCGTACGACGAAGGCTACCTCGACGAGGTTTGCCCGCCGTAGCGCAGCTCCTGTTGACGGACCACAGGAAACCCCAGCAACCTTGCGGCGTCCAGCATGCGACGATCGGAGGTGAACAACGGACCGGCATCGACGCCCGCGAACGTGGCGAGATGAAGCGCATCCAGAGTGCGGAGTGTAACGCTCGGATGCACCTGGGCCATTAACTCAGCCCCGTCCCGGATCACCTCGCCGTCCAGTGCGACCAACTCGATCACGTTGTCGAGCAGGTGGACCTCAAACAATTCCCAGATCCGTTGCCGATTCTCGGGTGACAGCACACCTGCCCGCTCTTTTGCCAGCAACGCCGACCAGAACTCGGCGTAGACGAGTTCCGAGGAAAGGATTGTGTGCCCCGCGACGATACGTTCACAGGCAGCCGAATCGGGCTCAGGCACGTAAAGCTTCAACAGAACCGAGGTATCAAGGTACATGCTCAACCAATCCGCTCTTCCCGGCCCGCATCGATCGCTCCCGCCGAATCCGGCGTGGGCGGCAGGCTTGCGCGAAATGCCGCCAACGACGCCCAAGGCCGTCCGCTCGGCTTGGGGCGGTGTCGCACGATCATCGCGACCGGCTCGCCGTCTGAGGTGATGACAATCTCCTCGCCAGACTGTGCGCGCTGAAGCAAGGCCGAGAGCTGGTCCTTGGCCTCGCGCACCGACACCTCGGTCCGCGGGCGGAGATTCGCCGCCTCGGAGACCACGGAGCCCGCCTGTGCCGCCTGAAGGGCTTTCGCGCCGAGAACGCGCCTGGATTTTTTCATGTAGCCACGATTGGCCACACTGCGGGTAAAATCAAGGCTAATGCCAATGAAAGTCGCTATCGAAACATGCCCATCCCGAGAATCGACGCGCAGCCGCGAAGGCGATCATGAGGTCCGACCAAAACCCTTCGTGACTTCGCGCAAGAATCTCTTCCTCAGCTCGGAGTCGCGCGGCGCAAGGCCCAGAGCGCGCGGGCCTGACGAATGGTGTCGGCGAGCACGTCGGGCGTCAGTGCCTGCTTGGGATCGTCACCGATCCCCTCGCTCGGTTTGACGTGGGCCTCGATGCACAGGCCATCCGCTCCGTAGGCCACGGCGGACAGGGCGCAGGCCGGCACGTAGGCCGCCTTGCCGACGGAGTGCGACGGGTCCACGACCACGGGAGCCCAGGTCTTTTCCTTCAGCAGCGGCGTGATGCTCTCGTCCGGATGATTGCGGTAGCCGTCGAGCGTGGGCGTGGTGCCGCGCGGGCAGAGGATCACGTTGGGATTGCCAAAGGCGGCGATGTATTCCGCGGCGGAGATAAACTCATTGATCGCCCCCATGTGAATGCTCCGCTTGAGCAGCACGGCCACATTCCGGTGCGCGATGGCCTTCCCGATCGCCCGCAGCAGGGAATAGTTCAGCGCGTTGCGGGCCCCGACCTGCAGGGTGGATACGCCGGCGTCGAGGGCGAGATGGATGTGGGATTCCTCCATGACCTCGGTATCAACGGGAAGGCCGGTGCGCCGGGAGCCTTCCATCAGGATATCGAGGGACTTGGTGTCGCCCTGAAACGTGTAGGGATTCGTCCGTGGCTTCCACACGCCGCCGCGCAGCGCATTGGCCCCGGCTTCCTTTACGGCCTGCGCGGTCTCGTAGAAGAAATTCGGGTTCTTCGGGTCGATCGTGCACTGGCCGGCAATGACCAGCAATTCCTCGCCCAGCGTGACCGTGCCCACCTTGATGCGATGGCTGGAGAGATCGGAGCGCCGGTCCATCAGCTTGAAGGGCGACTGAATCCGGTCGATTCGATCGACGTAGGGGAGGCCCTCGAGGCGGTTGATCATGAGTTCATCGCGCTCGTCGCCCACGATCGCGTAGATGGTGCGCAGCGCGCCCACGATGGGCTGCAGCGTGCAGCCGAAGCCCTCGACGATGCGGGTGACCTCGGCGACTTGCTCAGGCGAAAGGCGATTGGATTTCGGAAGGATCATGGAGGAAAGGAGGGGAAAATAAAAAAGCCGCCCCAAGGAGGCGGCTGTGGGCGAAAGGATCGTCAGTCGATGCTCAGGATTCGCGGCAGCCGCAGGCATTCTCCGGGGTAAAATACCCCCAGAAGAAGAAGTGGCCAAAATACGAGATCGCGCGAATCACGCGACGAATGAAGGGTAAGCAGGCCGATTTTGTCAATCGCACAGCCGTAGGACTCTCACACGAACCCAAGCAATTTTAACCACGGATGGACACGGATAAACACGGATTCATACTCATGCTAGACCGGAGCCGTGTGCATCCGTGTCCATCCGTGGTTAATTCGGATCGGTTTTTGTTCTACTCAGCCTGACAACGCCGCGGCGAATTCGGACGGCAGCGGGGCGATGGCCTTGAAGGCATGACTGCGTCCACCGAAGTCGTAGTTAAACGACGTCTCATGCGAATGAAGGAAGAGCCGCTTGGATCCGGTCCGCTTGGCAAAGGCGCGGTTGTCCGGAAAATCGCCATAGGTCCCGTCGCCCACAATCGGCAGACGGCGTTTCGCGCATTGAACGCGCAGCTGGTGGCTGCGGCCGGTCTTGGGTTCGAGCCGGAGCAGCGCGAGCGGGGGCACCGCGGCGCGCTGCTGATGCAGCACCGTCATGGCCGCCTCGGCCGGGATGTTGCCCCCGGTATCCGCGCGCACCACTCCGCCCTTCTTGAGCACGGCCAGCCGGTCGCGCCACACCTGCTTTGAGGCCGAGGGCTGGCCGAAGACGAGGGCCTGGTAGGCCTTGTACACCTGCTTGCGCTGGAACAGGGCGCGGATCTCCTTGGCGAGCGCCTCGCTCGACGCGGTCATGATGACGCCGGACGTCGCGGCATCGAGCCGGTTGAGGAGCCAGAGGCGTCGGGTGCCGCCGCCGGGCGGATTCCATTCGAAGTACTCACCCTCGCGGTCGTAGCGGGACGTGAGAAGGGAGCGCGGCTGGTCAGCCGTCTCGTTGGGATGGGATAACACGCCCGCCGGTTTAGCAAACGCGGCGAGTCCGTTGGCATCGCGCACGATGGACTCCACGCCACGACCCAGGGGCAGAGTGTCCCAAAAATCCGCGGGCGCCGCGCTCACTGGTAGAAAAAGGTGAACGTGATCTCCGTCGAATCGCCCATGACTGCGATCATGTCGTCCGACCACACCCCGTAGGGAGCCCGCTGCGCGACGGCGTCGACACACACGCGGTTCCAGACGGTGTCGGCGGATCCGTCGACGGCGACAATGCTGACGTCGCCATCCTTGTTGAGGCGGAACTTCACCGCGACCTTGCTGCCTGCGAGCGGGTAGCTGAAGCCACCCTCAAGCTTGGAACGGATGTTCTTGTCCCACTGCGTGTCGACCGCATCGATGATCCGCGCCAGGTAGGCACCGTACTCCGTGCGCAGCGCGGTGTGGGCAATGACGCCGAGATTCGAGGTTCCATCGACGCGCTCCGCGAGGAAGGCGGGGCGAACCTGGCTCGCCATGAGGGACGGACGCGGCGCCGGGCGGGACGGATCGACGCGGAAGGCGCCGCCGGTCGCGGAACCCTCGCGCTGGGTGGCCTCCGTCGTACCTTCAATCCGCTCGGGGATAGCCGTGGGGTTCGCCGGAAGCTTCACGTTATTTGATCCGATCCCGTCGGCGGAGTCGCCGTCGACCTTCTCGGTTCCGGACAGCGGGTCCTGGGCCTGGCGGGCTGCCTCCTGCAGCGCCTGCTCGATCTCCTGCATCACCTCGGGACTGGGCGGCTGGACGGACGTGATTTCGGCGGGTTCCTCGTTGCGGGCGCCGGAGACAATCGCGGTGGACTCGATCTCGTTCTGTCCCTCGACGGCCGGAGCATCGCTCTGGCCATCCGGATCAGGAACTTCCTGCGCAACCTGCTGATTTTGCGCGCCGAAGTTGCGCGACTCATCCGGAGCGTTGTCGGGAGCGTCGGGATTGATTTCGACGAAGCGCTGCGGTGGCGGGGGCTCCGGGGCCTCGAAAGCATCCGGCGCGAGTTCGATGTCGAAGTTTGACCCCGAGGAATCGCCCGCGCCGGGACCGACGGAGGCGGGGTCAAAGCGACGCTCGAACAGCGGCGCCACCCCGAGCAACAGCAAGTGGATCAGGACCGTACCGAGGACACCGATCTGAATCGAGCGGGTGTCGGAATCCTTGGAAAGCCGCATCCATCCCACCCGACGGCGGGGCCCGGGTCGGACGGGCGGATCGGAAAGGGTCGGCATGGGCGGGGCGAACAGCGAAAACTCAGGTCAGGAGACCCGCTTGAGTCAAAATTAGTTTCGTTCTTTCGAGCGGCAGCCCGACGATGTTGGAAAGCGACCCGGCGTAGGCGGCAATGATGAGCTCCGGGTGGTCCTGAATCCCGTAGCCGCCAGCCTTGTCGAGCGTGTGCACCCGGCTGAGGTACTCCTCAATCACGCGTTCATCAAGCGGCTTGAAGGTGACATCACTGCCTTCGCCGTCCGCCAGGGACAGCCCGGTTGCCCGGCAACGCAGGGCCAGCCCGGTGAACACGGTGTGGGTCCGTCCGCTAAGACGCCGGAGCATGGCACGGGCCTCACTGCCGTCGGCTGGTTTGTTGAGGGCCGCGCCCTCGAGAAAGACCGTCGTGTCCGCCCCGAGGACGACGGCCTCCGGATGCCGGTCGGCCACCCAGTCCGCCTTGAGGGCGGCATTGTGCGCCACCATCACCCGGGGATCCGTCGACGGGTCCTCGTGCTCGACGACCTGAGCCGTGACAACCTCAAAGGCGAGGCCGAGCGACGCGAGCAGTTCGCGACGCCGCGGCGAGGCAGAGGCGAGGACGAGCGGGCGCACAGCCCGGATCAGTTCGCCTGCTCGTTCAGCACCAGGCGCACGTCGCCACTGATGCGGGCGAGGGTCACACGGGAGAGATTGTACTGGTAGTAGGCCTCGACGACATTATCGCTGGCGACCGCGAGGCTGTTCTGGGCATCAATGATCTCGCGATTGTCGGCCACACCCTGCTCAAATCGGCGCTGGGCCAGCGAAAGTTCGTCCTGCGCCAGCCGAAGACTGCGCTCGGCCACCGCGACTTGGGCGTTGCGGGAACGGGCGTCCTGCGACGCCAACCGGAGCTCGGCGCCGATCTGCAGGCGGAGATTGCGCAACCGGAGCTCCTGAGCGCGCAGTCGGGACAGGGCCAGACCGGTCAGGTTGCGCACGCGGCCGGCATCGAAGACCGGTAGACTCAGGCTCACGCCGCCCGCCCAGGTATCGGCGTTGTCGTCGTCAAAAATAACCTCCGAGGCGAGGCCAACGTTGCCCGTCAAGGAGAGCGAAGGCAGACGGTCAAACTTGGCGGCCCGGACTTCCAGCTCGTTCTGTTCCAGCAGCTTGACGGCTCGGAGGTAGTCAGAGCGACGCTCGAACGCGGTTTGCTCGAGGCTGGCGGCGTAGCTCGGCGCCTCGACCCGGCGGACCGTAAACTCGACGAGGGTGAGCGGATCGTTCAGATCGAGATCAAGGAGCTGCT
>CAMAXB010000152.1 GCA_945862035.1 Opitutus sp. GAS368 | reverse complement strand
GGCCGGTCCTTTTGCGCAGCCCGAGCTTTCCGGACCGGCCTCAGCGAGGCCAGCTGCTACACCAAGCCATCACGTTCCACCTCGAGCCCACCACGCCGATCCTCGGCCCATTGCGCATTGGCCATTGGTCCTTGGTCATTCCTCATTGCGCAGCAATGAGCGACGTCCCCGTCATCTCCGGCGGCTTGGGCAGTCCCATCAGGTGCAGCAGGGTCGGCGCGATGTCGGCCAGACGTCCTCCCGTGCGGGTCCTGGTGCCGGTCTCGGTCAGCCCTTCGCCGACGATGAAGACCTCGACCAGATTCAGCGTATGCGCGGTGTGGGGACCCTTGAGGTCGTAGTCCCACAGCTGCTCCGCATTGCCATGGTCGGCGCAGACGACTGCCTTGCCGCCCACCGACTTCAGCGCGGCGAGCAACTCCCCCACCCCCGCATCCGTCGTCTCACAGGCCTTGATTGTCGCCGGCAGGGAGCCCGTGTGACCCACCATGTCCGGGTTGGCGAAGTTGACCACAATCAGCCCGTACTTACCCGACAGGATCGCTTCCTTGGTCAGGCGCGTCACTTCGGCCGCCGACATTTCCGGCTGCAGGTCATAGGTCGCCACCTTCGGACTGGACGGACAGGCCCGGTCCTCGCCCGGAAACGGCATGGCGCGGTAGTTGTTAAAGAAAAACGTGACGTGCGGATTTTTCTCGGTCTCGGCGCAGCGGAACTGCCCAATGCCTGCCGCCGCCACCACCTCGCCCAGAATATTTTTCAAGGGCGCCGGCTTTGGCGAGATAACCCGGACCGGCAGGCCCGCCTCGTACTCGGTCATGGTCGCGTAGTAGAGGTCGAGCTTCCGCCCGCGTTCGAAGCCATCGAACTGATCCAGGACAAAGGCCTTGGTGATCTCACGCGGGCGATCCCCGCGGTAGTTGTAGAAGACGACGGCATCCCCGTCGCCGAACGTCGCCAGCGGCTGGCCGTCAACCCCGACGATGGCGGTTGCGGGTACGAACTCGTCGCCCTTCTGCGTCTCGCTCAGCGGATTTTCATAGTACGCCTGCACCGCGGCCTCCGCCGAGGTCGCCGTCGCGGCGATCGCACGGCCGGACAGCAGATCGTAGGCTTTCTGCACGCGCTCCCAGCGATTGTCGCGGTCCATCGCCCAAAATCGCCCGGTCACCGACGCAATCCGGCCGTAGCCGAGCTCCTTCAACTTGGCCTCGACCTGGCGGATATAGCCCAGCCCGCCCGTGGGCGGCGTGTCGCGGCCATCGGTGAACCCATGGATGAAGACGCGGTCGCCCGGAATGCCATCGGTCTTGGCCTGCCCAAGCAGCCCGTAGAGATGTTCCAGCATCCCGTGCACGCCGCCATCGGACACAATGCCCATCAGGTGGAGCTTGGCGGTCGGCGAGGCCTTGAGGCGCGCGACCACGCCGTGCCACACGGGATTGGAGGCCAGTTGCTTCTCAGAAAAGAGCTTGTTCAATCGCACCAGCTCCTGATCCACGATGCGGCCGGCACCGATGTTTTCGTGGCCCACCTCCGAATTGCCCATCTGGCCCGCGGGCAGACCGACATCAAGTCCGCTGGCGCTGATGAGCGCCACGGGTGACGCCGCACGCAGGGCATCGTCGGCCGGCTTCCGGGCCAAGGCGACCGCATTGGTGGGCGCTTGTTCGGGGTGCGAATTGCTCCCCCAACCGTCACGAATGATAAGAAGAACCGGCGCGCGTAAAATGCTCATTGAAAATGGGCCTCCACGGATGACACGCGCCCGGAAGGACGAAAGCGAAAAAACCGCCAACCTATGAGGTTGACCACGAAATACACGAACCACACGAAATCAGATCCGGTTCGGATTGGGCACGAAGAACACGGAATTGGTTCCTGCTGCGGCCCAGACCGTCCGAGCGCCTCTGGACGGATTGAAAGTCCGTCTACGCCGTACCGAATCTTCGCGCTCTTCGTGGCAATTCCTCCGTCTCCGGGGTGGCGGGTATTCCCGGGCGAGAACTCGATCGACTCATCTCTCGTCCAATTCGGGTGGACGACCTCCCCGCGATCGGACCCGTCCGGCGAACGCAAACCGGCTGCGGGCTGACCGCGGATCGCTCCAGCCGTTTGACTTTACCCGGTTTTTTCCGACCAATGCATCCTCATGCCCAAACGCGCCGTCCTCCTCGCCAATCTCGGTTCGCCTGACTCCACGTCCACTCCCGATCTTCGGAAGTACCTGAACGAGTTCCTGGGAGATGATCGGGTCATTGACCGGCCCAAGTTCAAGCCCCTGCGCAAGCTCCTGGTGCACGGCATTATCGTCCCCCTGCGGTCGCCGCGTTCGGCCAAGGCCTACCAGGAGATCTGGACCGACCAGGGATCGCCGCTGGTCGTCACGTCAAAGAGCGTGCAGAAGAAACTGGCCGCCACGCTCGCCACCGAGGCCCCCGTCTATCTCGCCATGCGCTACGGCAACCCGTCCATTGCGTCAGTCATCACCCAGATGGTGGCGGACGGGATCGAAGAGGTGCTCATGTTCCCCCAGTACCCGCACTACGCGATGTCCTCGTGGGAAACGGTCGCGGTAAAGATCTACGAGGAAGCCGCCCGCCTCGCCCCGTCGATGAAGATCACCAGCGTGCTCCCCTTCTACGAGGACGCCGACTACATCGAGGCCCTTTACCAAGTCACCGCGCCCTACCTGACCCAGCCCTACGACCACCTGCTGTTCAGTTATCACGGGATCCCGGTTCGTCACTTGCGCGAGAGCGACGCCTCCCAAGCCCATTGCACAATCGTGGGCGATTGCTGCAACACCTGCTCCGCCGCCCATGCCACCTGCTACAAGGCCCAGCTGACCAAGACGACGCAGGCCTTCGCCCGCCGCGCGCAGCTCGACCCCGCCAAGTGGTCAATCTCGTTCCAGTCGCGCCTCGTCGGCGAGCCCTGGCTCTCCCCGTACACGGACCGCAAATTCGAGGAATTCCCCCACGAGGGAAAGAAGCGCATTGTGGTCATGACGCCTGCCTTCGTTTCGGACTGCCTTGAGACCCTCGAGGAAATTGCCGGCGAGGGTAAGCAGGAGTTTCTCCACGCCGGTGGCGAATCATTCCAGCACGTCCCCTGCCTCAACGACCAGCCGGCCTACATCGACTTCCTCGCCGGGCGCGTCCGCCGCTGGCTTGGCGGCGAGACCCCAACCAAAACGGGCATTCTGCAGCACGCCGAGACTCTGGCCAAGGCCTAGGCTAGGTGCGGTCGCTGCCCGCGCTTGGGGTGTGTCCCCTAACGAGGGTCCGCGCTTTCATATTGTTCGCGCGAGCGGGGCTGCTAAAATCCTCCTGGGTCTGCGGGAGACGCAGGCTCCCAACCGGCTGCGCCCCGCACACCCCTCCTGGCCTTGAGCGATGCCACTCCAGCACCGACTTCCGACCCGACGGGAAATTCCCGCCGGAGCGCGCAAACCGTGCTCACCGCCGCACACCTCACCCTCAACGCGAGTGGCCGAGTCCTGCAGGCCAACGCGGGCGCCGGTCGCCTCTGGCAAACGGAGGTCGCCAAACTCGCCGGCATGCCCCTCCCCTCGCTTTTCTGCTTTGAGATCGTGTCCGCCGATCCCGGGTGGGCCGAGGCCCAATGGGATGTCCTGCTTTCCGCCGCTCAGGACCGGACCATCACCCTGCAGGCGCAGCCCTTCGAACCCGGTCCGGTGGATGTCCAACTCCGACTTGAGGCCGCGGCCGGAGGCCGACGCGGCCTACTTTGCCACCGTCACCCCGACCGCCGCCGCGCCCAAGGGGTCGTTGACCCCGGGGATCGCGGTGGAGCGACTTGCCCAAGCTAAGTGTCACGCAATACGTGACACTTGCCTTGGGGTGCCGCCAAGGAAAGCGTTGTCTGCCGTCGGCCGCTGCCGCTCACTGCAGCCATCATGCTGAGCCAAGGTTTGCCGCGCTGGACTGTGGTGGGGGGCTTAACCCTCACTTGCATCGCAGGCGCGATCAACGCCGTCGGTTTTCTCGGGATTCACCACCAGGCGCTTAGCCACCTGTCGGGCACGGGGACGATCCTCAGCACCGAGCTCGCGCTGGGGCGGTTTGCCGGCGCTGCTCACGCGGCGCTGGTGCTCGGCTGGTTTTTCCTCGGCAGCGTGCTGAGCGGCATGATCATCAGCCAAAGCACCCTGCGCGCCGGCCGGGGCTACGGCGTGGCGCTGGCGGGCGAATCCCTTCTGCTATTTGGCGCCGCCTACTTTTTGGGCCATGGCAGCAACTTCGGCGACTACCTCGCCGCGATGGCCTGCGGCCTGCAGAACGCCATGACCACCAGCTACAGCGGCGCCGTGATCCGGACCACGCACATCACCGGGATCATCACCGACCTCGGTATCGCCGTCGGACACGCGGCGCGCCGCGAACCGGTCGACCACCGCCGCGTGATCCTCTTTACCGTGCTGGTCGCCGGCTTTCTCGTCGGCGGCGTGGTGGGCGCCTTCGGATTTCTGGCCTTCGGTTCGGATGCCCTCCTCTTCCCGGCCACCGCGACCGGAATCGCTGGCGTCGGCTACGTCCTGTTCAAGCACCGCGAACGCAAGCGACTCCACCGGTTGGCCAAGTAGGGCGACCACCGCCTACGCCCGCCAGGTGAACGCATGGCACAGCGCCACGCCGGCCGCGTCGGCCTCGTCGAGGGCCAGCGTACGCCCATGGCCGAGCAGCGCCATGACCGTCCGCGCCATCTGTTCCTTGCTCGCGCGGCCCGCGCCCACGACCGCCTGCTTCACGCGGAGCGGCGCGTACTCGAAAATGTCCTTTTCCCGCAAGGCCGCCGCCGCGATCGCTGCGCCTCGCGCGGCCCCGAGGATCTGCGCGGTCTGGAAGTTTTGCACGTAAATCGTCTGTTCGAGCGCCACATGTCTCACATCGAAATCACCGAGGAACGCGGAAACGGCGCGGTGAATCTCCGCCAGCGCGTAAGGCATGGCCACTTTCTGATGCACCTTGACGGTCTCGCAGCGCAGGAGCACGGGCTGGCGTCCCGGCGCAAACTCGATCAGGGCGAGGCCCGTCCCACGCAGCGACGGGTCGATCCCCAGCACCAAACCAGCGAACGGCGGACGGTTCAGCGTCAGCCGCGGGGCAGGAACGGCGGACGGTGCGCGGGAAGACGTCGCGGGCGGCAGGACATTCCCGCCGGCCAGCTTGGCTGCCCACATCTGACGCACATTCATTCGCCCCATTGGCCTATAGCCGCAAATCCTTGAGGCGGGCGCAAGGGAAACGGCGGCGGCTGCGCCGAATGACCAATGAGCAATGTCCAAGGACCAATGAGGGAAAATCCGAATGACGAAGCACGAATGACGAATGGGGAACCGCTGGAGGATCACGCCGCCGGCTCGTCATTCCGCAATCCGTATTCCGCAATCCGCATTCCGAACTCCGCAATCAAAACAGCTGCCGCAAATCCTTGAGGCGGGCGCAAGGGAAAGGGCGGCGGGGGGCGGGAGTCGGGAGGCGGGAGGCAGATGTCAGAGGTCAGAGGTCAGTTCCTGAGACAGAATCCGCACTCCGCAATCCGCATTCCGAAATCCGCAATTAAAACAGTAGTCGCAAACCGGCCACCGCGCTCAGGGTCAGGACCATTTTCTCAAAGAATTTTTGGTCGATTTTCGTGACCAATCGCCGTCCCAGCCAGGCGCCGGCGAGCACGGCGGGGGCCAGCGCGAGGTTGATGCCGAAGCTGTCGGTCGTGATCAGTCCGAGGTCGACCATGAACGGGACTTTGAAGAAGTTGAGGAGCAGGAAGAACACCGCCGCCGTGCCGACATACTCCATCTTCGGCAGGCGCGCCGAGAGCAGGTAGACCGCCATGAGCGGGCCGGCGGCGTTGGCCACGAGGGTCGTGAAGCCGGCCAACACGCCCGTAAGGATCACCACGGGCAGGTGGTGCATGGCGGGATCCTCGCCCGCCGCCGCCCGACGACTGCGGAGGACGTGCAGGACCACCATCGCGAGGATCACCGTGCCAATCAGAAGGCGCGCCTGCCGGTCGTCGATTTTGCCCATCGCAAAATACCCAAGCACCACCCCCACCCCCGTCCACGGGAAGAGCTTTAGCAGGAACCGCCACTGGGCATGCGCCCGGTACGCCGCCACCGCCACGATGTCGCCGAAGATCAGGAGCGGCAGCATGAAGCCGCTGGCCAGCTTCGTCGGCATGATGTTCGCAAAGATCGCAATGAACAGCAGCCCCAGCCCGCTGATGCCGGCCTTCGAAACGCCCACAAAAAACGCACCGACGATCGCCAGCGCCAACTGCCAGGGTTCGAAGTGCATCAGGTGGTTTTACAGGAGGGAACGGAGGGAACCGAGGGAGCCTTTCACGCGAGGGCGCGAAGACGCAAATTTCAACTGGTTTCTTTCCTTCGCGTCTTCCTGTCTCAAAGGCTTGATCGCTATTCTCTCCGTTGTCTCCTGTGAAATGGCCGCCGCTCGGGCTGACCGATCGCGGACTACAGGAAAACAGGGGGTGGACCGGCTTGCAGGACGTTCTCGGGAAAGTCGGTATCGGGCGCGAACTTGAACCGGCGACGACAGAATGAATCGCGCTTCCACAGCTGGCACAACCTTCCGGGCGGAGGGAGGCTTTATTGGTACGACCTTCCTGGGCGCGACCATGGCGTTGCCCGCTACTTCAAAGAGGTGGATGCCAACGAAACCACCCTTCGCTTCTGGCAGGAGATCCGCGACGCGAACGGCCGGGTGACCGAGGTCCATCTCAAGTTCCCATTGGACAGCGGGCACCGAAAATTCTAACCTCCCCCCATGCTCGTCACGCGGAAGATCGTTGCAGACCAACTGGCCGCCCACCTCCACTCGGCGCTGCCTTTGACCGATCTGGTCGATTGGGCCGAGGGTGCGGTGATGGACGGCGAGTTTGAACTTGGACAGGAAACGCTTCTGATGAGCGTCGTCGCCCGCATTGGTGTAGCCGACGTTCGCGCCTATGGCCTGGCGTGGGAGGATTGTGTGTCTCTGCTGCGCCAACTGGGCTACGAGCCGAGCGTCAGCGTTCAGGCGGCGTCCTAAGCGGCGCGCCCGCGGCTCGCCGCCGGAGCTGTCCGCAGGCGGCATCAATGTCGCGCCCGCGCGGGCGCCGGAAATGGGCGACCACCCGCTGTCCGCGCAGTTCAGCGATAAAAGCCTCGGCGGCCTCGTCCGACGACGTCTCATAGGCCACGCCACTCAGCCCCGCACCCGTTGGGTTGTAGCGCAGCACGTTCACATGCATGCGCCGACCCGCCAGCAGCTCGGCCAATTGCCGCGCTTGCGCCGGTGAATCATTCACCCCCTTCAGCAGGCAATACTGCACAGTTACCGGTCGCCCCGTGGTCGCTTCATAACGCTCCGCCGCAGCCAGAATGTCGCCTGCCTTGAACCGCTTCCCCGC
>CAMAXB010000151.1 GCA_945862035.1 Opitutus sp. GAS368 | reverse complement strand
CCTTCGCAATCGCCGCCCCACTGCCCTGGGACGCTCCGGTGATGAGGATGACAGGCGCTGATTTCATAGAATCGTTCTCGTTCTCCTACTCGTTCTCGTTCTCGGAATTTGGATCCAGCGGCGAAAACGAAGAGACCGCAGCGGACACGAAAGAATAGTCTCAGCAGACCAACGACTGGAAGTTCGTGAAGTCGGCGCTGAAGCCGCCCTTGACCCCTTTGCAAATGACGCTCACCGCGTCGTGCGAGTGCAGGGACTCGAGGTGCGAGCAGGCGACCTGGAAATCGAGGATGCGACGGTCCTTGGCCAGCTCGGCGTATACCAAGCGAGCCGCATCCTCGACAAACTTGATGTACGCGCCATTGAGCTCGGCGAAGGCCTGCTCGTCCTCGCGCTTTACCATCACCTGCGTCTCCGTCCGGAGGGCGTTGAGGCAGTGCCGGTGCAGATCGGCGACCGTCAGGCGGGCGCCCGGGGCGACCTCGACCTTGACCCGCGCTTTCGAGCGCTGGTTGTGCGCGATGGCGTAGGCCCCGCGGGTGTCGCGCGCATGTTCAGCCAACTCTGCACTGCACGGGCAGGCCGAGGAGTAAACGAAATCAAACTCGATGAACCGGCGGAATCCGGCCTTGGGGTCGAGCGTTCCCTCAAACGCGACCGCATAGTACTGGTACCCCTCCAGGCCGCTGCGCAGCGAGCGCTGGATCAGCGGATGGGAGTACGCCAGGCGGAGGCGCGCGGCCATCGAGCCGACCTTGCGGCGGTACTTTTCGAGGATACGGCCCAGCTGCTCGGGCGTGAACACATCATGCTGGTGCTCGTAGAAGGACCGCATGATGCGGCTCATGTTGATGCCCTTGAGCGTCGCCTCCAGCGAGACGGTTCCAGTCACATTGGTCTCGAGCGTAAGCACCTGCCCCGGCTTCACCCGGTAACGCAGGGGCAGCTTGAAGTGGGCGATGCCCACCTGCTGGATCGGGACCGCCGCGCCCTGGATCGCATCGACGGCCTCCATCATGTCCGGCAGCGACTCGCGGTAGGCGCGGCTCAGCTTAAAGCCAGGATCATAGGACCGCGCAATCACCGGCTTGGCTCCTCCCGCCGTGGCGTGGAGGTACATCGTCTTCGCGTTTTTCTTGGGCATGTCGTTTTTGCGTTCAGCGCCGGTGGTTGGGGACCGATAACAACCGGGCCCGGCGAAAGGGAATGGGGATGGACGTTAAGGGACGTCCGGGCCGTGATACTCAGCAAAGTTGCGCGGCGTCTCCCACAACCGCACACAGTGCAGGCGGCCGGCATGGATGTGGGGCGCGATCTGATTCCAGAAGGCGATGACCAGATTTTCAGTCGACGGGATCACCCCGCGCAGGAACGCGACTTCGTCGTTAAGATTGCGATGGTCGCACCGATCCACGACGTGTTCGTGCAAAATCTTCTTCAATTCACCCAGGTCCATGATGTAGCCCGTCTCCGGGTCCGGCTGCCCTCGCAGGGTCACCTCGAGCACATAATTATGGCCATGCCAGTGCGGATTGGTGCACAGGCCGTAACGGTCCTCGTTCCACTTCTGGCTCTTGGTCGGATTGTAGAGCCGATGGGCCGAATTGAAGTGCACCTGGCGGGTGATGCTCACCACCCCGGGCAGGGGACGCACCGCCTTGGCTGCGGCTTTCGAGGGAGATGACTTCTTCGGCATGGAGGGTCAGTAAGTAACACAAAACCCCGGGTGGTCAACCCGCCACGGCGATTGCCGGGCCGCCCACGCGAGAGGGCGGGATCACCCGCCGATGCCTCCGCTCCCCGCCCTCAGGCGAGCATCGGCTGCGCCCGCCAGACCAGCTGGAGCGCGAGGCCGAACGGGTCGCGCAGCATCACCATGCGGTCGCCGGCCGGCGTCGTCTTGAAGGCCTCAAACAGGCTGGCGCCCGCCCGGATGAGCCGCTCGGCATCCGCCGCCGGGTCATCGGAGCGAAAGGCGAGGTGGAGCTCGAGGGGATGCTTCTGGCCGTAAGTCCCCACCGGCGCGGCCGTGTTGCAATAGAGTTCAAACAGGACGAGTCCATCGGCCGTGGCCAGAAAGGTCGTCCGCGCGGGGTCCGTGCCCAATCGGACGACGCGCAGGCCGAGGTGTTCGCCATACCACGCGGCCACCGCCGCGGGGTCCGTGACATTGAGCGCGAGATGTTCAAGGCGGAGAGAGGGCATGCCCCGAGCGCAACGCGGTCCGGTGATTCGCGCAAGCCCGGAGCGTTTTGGTTTGTCGCGCGCGGCCACCGCCGTTTGCTGCGACCATGGGTCTGCGCTTCAGCATTCTGGCCAGTGGCAGTTCGGGCAACTGCGCCCTGCTGCAGTCCGAGGGCGCCCGCGTGCTCATCGACGCAGGGTTCTCACCCCGCCGGCTCAAGCAGATGCTGCACGACGCCGGCACCTCGTTCGAGGCGATCGACGCCGTCTTCCTCACCCACGAACACGGCGACCACGCCGCGGGCATCGAGGGGCTCGCGCGCTTCCCGCACGTACAGGTATTCGCCAACGCCGCTACCGCCCGCGCCGTGCAGGCCAAGCTCGACCACCGCGCCGCGTGGAATCTCTTCGAGACCGGCAATCACTTCCGCTTCCGCGACCTCGAGATCGCCAGCTTCGCCGTACCCCATGACGCCCAAGACCCGGTCGGATTCACCTTTGCCTCCGGGCGGGACGGGGATCTGCTCGCCCCTCGCCGCGCAATCGCCTGGCTCACGGATCTCGGTCACGCCCCCGGCCACATTCACGAGCGGCTGCGCGATGTCGACGTGGTCGTTATTGAGGCCAATCACTGCCCCAAGCTGCTCCAGGCCGACCTGAAACGGCCCTGGCCCACGAAGCAGCGCATCGCCGGCCGCCACGGCCATCTCTCCAACGAGGCCATGCGCGAACTGCTCGAGACCGTCGCCAGCCCACGCTGGCGTCATGTTTTCCTCACCCACGTCAGCCGCGACTGCAACAGCCACGACGCGATCGAGGCCACGCTCTCCCCGCTCCGCTCCCGCCTGCGCTGCGGATTCTCCATTGTCGCCCCTGGCGGCGGCACGCCGTTTTTCGAGCTGGGCTGAGCCCATCGCAGCCGCTGGTTGAATTTGCGCTGCGCTGACTGAATTCTCCCAACCGCCGCTGATCGCTTTCAATCGCGGCCCCCATCCGCTTTTCCTCGGATTCACTGACCTAGGGCTCGCATCCTTGGCCCGCTTTCCACAGCGTGGCCCAGAATGAATCAGCCCAGCCCAGACACGCGCCGCACCAAGATCGTCTTCACCCTCGGTCCCGCGACCGAAAGCGAGGCCATGCTGGAGAAACTGATCATCAGCGGGGTCGACGTGGCGCGGCTCAACATGGCTCACGCCAAGCATGACTGGACGCGCATGGTCATCCGGCGCATCCGCGCCGTATCGCAGCGGGTGGGCCGTGAGATCGCCATCATGATGGACATCAAGGGCCCGGAAATCCGGACCGGCGACCTCGAAGCACCGATTGAGCTGAAGGAGGGCGAGATTTTCGACTTCACCGTGAAGCCCGGCGGCGACCGGGAAAACGCCGAGGAGGTCCGCTCGGTCAACGTCAATTACAAGGATCTCATCAATGATATTCATGTCGGCGACATCGTGCTGGTCGACAGCGGCATGATGCGGTTCGAGGTCCTCGAGAAGCAGGATGCCCACATCCGCTGCAAGGTGCTGACCCCCGGTCAGCTGAGCTCCCGTCGGCACATCAATCTCCCGGGCGTGAAAATCAACCTGCCTTCCTTCACGGAGAAGGATCGCGCAGACACGCTAGTCGGGCTCGCAGAGGGTATCGACTACGTCGCCCTGTCCTTCGTCCGCGAGGCAAGCGACATCGAGGCGCTGCGCGAGTTCCTCCGCGGCCAGGGCTCCCGGGCCAAGATCATCGCCAAGATCGAGGACCAGTCCGGCATCAACAATCTCGACGAGATCATCGAGGCTTGCGACGCGCTCATGGTCGCCCGCGGCGATCTCGGCATCGAGTGCCCCCTAGAGGAGCTCCCGGTCATCCAGCGCCGTGCGGTCAAGACCTGCTTCCATTATGGCCGTCCCGTCATCATCGCGACGCACATGCTGGAATCCATGATCTCCTCACCCATGCCCACACGGGCCGAGATCACGGATGTAGCCAACGCCGTCTACGAAAAGGCCGACTGCGTGATGCTCTCCGGCGAGACGACCGTGGGCAAGTATCCGTACGAGTGCGTGCAGATTCTCGACAAGATTGCCCGGCGCATCGAACTCGAGGGGCCGTTCGATTTCGTCGAGCCCGAGCATCTCAATGGCGACAAGCTCAAGCTGCTCCAGTCCGCCGTGCTCTTTGCCAATGAGGTCCAGGGCAGCGCGATCCTGACGTTCACCCGCCAGGGTTTCATGGCCACCAGCCTCGCCGCGCTCCGCCCGAGCCACGCGACGATCTTCGCCCTCACCAATTCAACCGAGACCCTGCGCCAGCTCCGCCTCCTCCGGGCCGTCGAGCCTTACCTGATGCCCCTCACCTCGGATCCCAACGACACCATCGAGCAGGCCATCAACCTGCTCCGCAAGGAGGGGCGGATCCAAGCCGGCGACAAGCTCGTGATCGCCACCGACATCCTCTCGCACGACCGCCTGGTCGACAGCGTCCAGCTGCGCACCGTGCGGTGAGGGAAAACCAAGAGGTCAGACGTCAGAGATCAGAGGGTCAGTTCAAGGCCACGCAGAGTAAGGTGCAACCTGTCGCGCGGTCCGCAGGGGCCCGTGCAGACCGGATCGCCTCGACCTGACATTAAAAGTCTGACTTCCGACGCCTAGCCTTGTCCCGTCCTTCCGACTTCTGTCTCCTGTCTTCTGTCTTCTGTCTTCTGGCTCCTGTCTAGCTAAGGGGCAGCCGAACCTCAAACACCGCCCCACCCGCGGGTGCGTTGCGGACCGCCACCTCCCCGCCATGGGCCACGACCACGGCCCGGACCAGACTGAGCCCGAGCCCAAGCCCCGCTTCCGAGCGGCTCTTGTCTCCCCGGTAGAGGCGTTCCCAGATGCGCGCCTGCTCGGATTCGGGCACACCCGGGCCATTGTCGCTCACCGTGAGCACCGCCCGGCCGCCGTCGACCCCCACCCGCACGTCAATCCGCCCTCCGGCCGGCGTGTACTTGCAGGCATTGTCGACCAGATTGGCCGCGACCTGGCGCAGGCGCACCGCGTCGCCATTGATCGGCACGACACCGCCCGGCGCAAAGGTCAGCATCTGGCCCTTCGCCTGCGCCACCTCATCGTACAAGTCCACCGCCCGCCGCGCGAGCTCCGCCAGATCGCAGGGCGCCCGCTCCAGACGTAGCATGCCCGCCTCCGCCTCGGAAATTTCCATCAGCGCGCGCAGCAGTCTCAGCACCTCATCCACGCGTTCCACCGAGTCCGCCAAAGCGTCGCGCGCCACCGGGTCCGTCGTCTGAAGGAGGGCAATCTCCGCACTTCCCCGCAGGCCCGTCAGCGGGGTCCGGAGGTCATGCGCGACATTGTCGAGCGCCTCCCGCATCGCGCGAAGCAGCGCCGCATTCTTGTCGAGCACAGTATTGAAATGGTGCACCAGCTCCGCCACGTCATCCGCGCGCGCCGGGGCCGGCACGCGCGCATCCAGTGCACCCGTCGCCACGATCCGTCGCGCCGTCTCTACCACCTGCAGCAGCGGCCGCGTCGCGCGTCGCGCTGCCAGGTAGCCGGCCAGCGATCCCACCCCGATTACCGCCCCGCCCACCCAGAGGAAGGTGCGGCGCAGCGGCGCAAGCAGCACCGCCCGACTGTCCGTGCTGCGCCCGACCTGCAGGACCAGATTGTCGTCGATCAGCTGCGAGACCACCGCGAGGTCGCGCTCCGCGTCGCGCGGCACCCGGAGGACATTGATCGCCTGCTCCCGCGCGGTCCAGCCGCCCCACCCGTCCGGCACCGCCACCCGGCGCACATCGGCCTCGATCCAGTCCGGCGGAATCTTGCCCCAGACCGCCTCGCCCCGCGGGCCGCTCAGGCGGATGAAGAGGGAACGCACATTCGGCGCCTCGCTGTCCTCCGCCACGCGCTGCCGGAGTCCGCTGACCCCGCTCAGTTCGTAAATGCTCGCGTACTGCCGGAGCCGGAGCTGCAGCCCCTCGTACTCGCTCGCCTCCAGGGACCGCGCCAGCAGCCAGTACAGCAGCGCAAAGATCGCGGTGAAGCCGATGGTGAAGAGCGTGGCGAACCACACGCTCAGGCGCAGCGCCACCGAGCCATGCGTGCGTTCAAACGACGGTCTTGATGACATAGCCAACCCCCCGCACGGTTTCGATGCGCGTGTGCTGCGGATCCACCTTGCCCCGCAGCCGGTGCATCAGCACATCCACCACATTGGTCTGCGGATCAAAGCTGTAGTCCCAGACGTGCTCAAGGATCATGGTCTTGGTCACCGCCCGATCCGGGTGGCGCATCAGGTACTCCAGCAGTGAAAACTCCCGCGGCTGCAGGTCAACGGGCTGCCCCGCGACCGTCACGACCCGCGCCACCAGATCCATCGCGAGGTCACCAACCGACAGCCGCGTAGCCTCCGGCGAGCGCGTCGAGCGCCGGATCAGCGCCTGAAGTCGCGCCGAAAGCTCCGCAAAGGCAAAGGGCTTGGTCAGGTAATCGTCGCCGCCGGCCTGCAGCCCGCGCACGCGATCCTCAACCCCCGAGCGCGCACTCAGGAAAAGCACCGGGACGTCTTCACGCTGAGCTCGCAGGCGCTTGACCAGACTGAGCCCGTCGAGCCCCGGGAGCATCACATCCACCACCGCCACGTCATAGCGCGTGGTCGAGGCGAGCGACAGCCCCGTGTCACCGTCCGGCGCATGGTCGACGGCGTAGCCTTCCTGCTTCAGGCCCTTGACCACGAAGGAGGCAATCTTGGCGTCATCTTCGACCACGAGTACGCGCATGTGAGAAGGAATATAGGGAATATCTTTTACCGGAGGAAACAGAGAAAACCGAGGCGAACCACCGATGTAGACCGATTCACCCTAATCAAGGCCGAGCATCCAATCCGTGTTCATCCGTGTCCATCCGTGGTTCAAGTTCCGGACTCTGTTCTCTCCGTTTCCTCCTGTAAAAAGGATCGAATAAATTTAACGCCCCGCCGTCCATGAAGGCCGACGGGGCGGTTGAGGGACCGGCTTAATCGCCGGAAAGGCAGGTTCAGTTGGAGGCGGCTTCCGTCTCGTCCACCACCACGTAGCGGATACCGCGCGGATTCCAGACACGAACGAGCGTCTTCTTTGAGGAGGTTTCCTCGGTCAGCTTGATCGCATCCTCCGCGCTGGCGACCGGCTCGCGATTGATCTCGGTGATGACCTCACCCGGCTGGAGGCCCGCCTTGGCGGCCGCCGAGTCGGGCGCGACCTCCGTGATCAACGCGCCCCTGAGCCGGCTCGGGAT
>CAMAXB010000150.1 GCA_945862035.1 Opitutus sp. GAS368 | reverse complement strand
GCGCTTCGAGTTCAACTCTTCCCTCGGCAGCGTCAGCCTGGCCGACGCCCCGGTTCCGGCGGTTTCCTTCGAACGCTCGTACCAGCTGGCGCGCGACAACGCACCGAACTACGCCTCCTCCAGGCTTTCGATCGAGCAAATCAAACTCGATGTCCTCACGACCAAGAGTCAGGCTCGACCCGCCCTCAGCTTCGGCGCGACCGGCGGCTACAATGCCCGGGAGTCTTCCCCCGGCCGCTCGGCCGAGGAACTCTGGTCGGGCGACGGCTACAACTGGACCCTCGATCTTCAGCTCAATATGCCGCTCGGCTTCAAGGCCGAGAAGGCCCGCCACCGCCAAGCCATTATCAATCTTGCCCGCGAGGAGGCCCGCCTGCAGCAAATCGAACAAACCCTGCTCGTCGAAGTCCGCTCCGCCGTGCGCTCGGTCCAGACCAATATCGAGAGCGTAGAGATTTCCGCCAAGGCGACCGAGCTGAGCCAGCGCCAGTTTGATTTGGAGAAGGCCCGCTTCGACGCCGGCATCAGCACCTTCCGCCGCGTGCAGGAGTCGCAGGAGGATCTCGATACCGCCCGCGTTTCCGAACTGCAGGCTCGCATCGCCCTCCGCCTTGCCCTCGCCGACCTCGCCCGCCTCGAGGCCAGCTCCCTCGAGCGCTACAAGATCACCGTCGATCAGCAGTGAGGGTCGACCAAGCCCCCTTTTCAGGCCGGACTCGCGTCCGGCCTTTTTTTCGCCCGCTTGCGCGGCCCTCAGGCAAAGAGCGTCGCGGGATCGGCCTCGTCCGCCGCGATGACGCGATGCGGCGGCAGTTGAGTCCGGAACCACGTGCGCTGCTTCCGGACCAAGGCACGGGTGTTCCGGGCAATCTCGGCCGGCAAGTCCGCTAGGCTCAACCGTCCTTCGATCACCGCGACCGTCTCACGATAACCGATTGCCGCAGCCGCGCTCGCATTCTCCCGGAGTCCCGCGCGCAGCAAGCCCTCCACCTCGGCCACCAGTCCGGTCCGGAGCATCTCGGCGACGCGCCGGTGGATCCGTTCGTCCAAATCGGCCGGCGGGCGGTCCAGGCGCGTGCAGACCACCGCCCAATCGGCAAAGGGGGCCGGCTGACGCGCGAAATCCGCGGCCAGTTCAGCCAGGGTCCGGCCAGACACCACGCAGCGCTCCAGCCCCCGCAGCACCCGGCGCGGGTTCGCCGGGTCCAGCGCGCCCAGCCCCTGCGGGTTGAGCCGGCGAAGTTCGTCCACCAGCGGCGGCAGACCCTCCGCCTCCAGCCGGGTGCGCAGCCGCTCGCGCAAATCAGAGGGGACCTCCACCTGGTCGGCCACGGCACCAAAGAAGGCCTTTAGGTAAAAGCCGCTCCCTCCCACCACCAGAAGGTTGCGGTCGCGGCCGGCAATAGCCTCCAGCGCCGCCCGTACCAGGGTCACATAGCGCGTCACGTCCGCCTGCTCGCGCACGTCCAGGACATCGATGAGGTGGTGCCGCACGCGGGCCTGCTCTTCCCGCGAAGGCTTGGCCGTACCGATGTCCAGGCCCCGGTAAAGGAGCAGCGAGTCGCACGAAATGATCTCCGCGTCGTGCGTCTCCGCCCAGCGCAGCGCCAAGGCGGTCTTCCCCACCGCAGTGGGCCCTGTGAGAACATGGATGCGGCGTGTCATGCCTCCCTCCATACCGCCTCAAGCCGTGCCGCGGTCAAAGTTTATTCGGGCGGCGGATCGTCGTTGGGGGGCGACGCCCCATTGTAACGAACAATCACCCCCCGCGAAATTGCCGTGCCCACGGCCGAAAGTCTTCCTACCGTGCTCCTGTTGAAAACGCGGTTCATCTTCAATCCCAAGTCCGGCCACAATGCACGCAATCCCTACCTGCTGGGGAAAACGCGGGCCTTCATCGCCGAGCATCGCCTCGACGCCACGGTGGTCCTGACCGAGCGCCCGCGCCACGGGACCGAATTGGCCCGCCGGGCGGTTGACGAGGGTTGCGAGCGGGTCGTGGCCATCGGTGGCGACGGAACCTTGAACGAGATTGCCGGAGCGCTGGTGGGCGCACCCGCTGCGCTTGGTCTCATTCCCTGCGGCTCCGGCAACGGCCTCGGCCGCCATCTGGGCATTCCCGGACCGGGCAAGGGCGCTTTCCGCACCCTGTTGAACGGAACGGTGCGATCCATCGACACTGGCACGGCGAACGGCCACCCCTTTTTCAATGTGATGGGGTTGGGATTCGATGCGGATCTCAGCGCCCGCTTCAACCTGCTCGAACGCCGGGGGCTGCGCGCCTACGCCACCACCACGCTGGCCATGATCTTCCGTTACGAACCCGAGTCCTTCGTCATTTCGACCCCGGAGCGTCGCCACGAGACGCGCGGCTTCATCGTCGCCGTCGCCAACTCCGACCAGTACGGCAACGATTGCTTCATCGCACCCGGAGCATCGGTCGACGATGGCCTGCTCGACCTGACCGTCCTCCGTCCCCGGACCCTTTGGCATGCGCTGCCCTTGCTGCCGCGGCTCTTCCTCGGTTCCGTTGGCCGCAGCGGCAGCGTGGACCAGATTCGCGCGCCTCGCTTCACCATCGAACGCAAGGCGCCCGGGCTTTTCCACACCGATGGTGAGACCCATCCCTGCGGTCCCGTGGTCGAGGTGGCCGTCCGCCCCCGCAGCCTGCGCGTGCTGGTACCCGCAGACCAGGCGCCGGGCGAGCCAGGCTAGACCGGGCCCTACGTCGGGGTGACGCGGTTTCGTTCGGCCCGCTTCGGCTCGTCCAGCATAGGATCCGCCGCCGCGAACAACTCGGCCGCCGTGCGCCTGTCGCGCGGGAAGAACGCGAGACCCGCGCTGATCGTGACCGGGGGTGACCTGCGGCCCCACGGGGTAAGGCTCCTTCCCGATCGCCACCACCATCCGGTCGATCGCCGGCCGCGCGACCACCGCGTCCGATTCAATCATTACCGCCGCGATCTTCTCACCCCGACGCGCGCTAGAACGTCAACCGAGCGCAACACCGAAGTCGGCGGCTCCGGCCTCCATCGCGGCATGGCCAACCTCCTCGGAGGCGTCTGCCTTCAGGAGGATCACCGGCGTGAGGCAGCCCTCGGCCCGCACGGACCGCAGAAGCTTGAGACCATCCCGCTTGCCCAATGGGTAGTCCAGCAAACAGACGTCCTCTCTCGACTCCAGCCAGCGCCGGTGGCCGTCCCTGAAGTTCGCGGCCCACTCGATCAAACCGGACTCCGCAAGCCCGTCCAAGACACTGCGCCGCGACGCAGTACTCGGGCGCGTTGTCTTCGCTGATCAGGACTTTTCTTCCGGCAGCACTCCACCCCGACGCGACCGCAAGGACTAGGTCAGAAGCCAAATTCTTCCCCCGGAACGAAAAGTCGTCCCGGCCGGAATCATGAAACGACTCACCCGCGTGCCGGGCGGCGGGATTGCGATTCCGGTACCGAAATGGCTGGTCAGGAAATTGATCTCGCGCTTCCAATTACCGTTTTCTCCGCGGTGTGGCGTGGTTCCACCTTCCCCGTGGAGCCTGCCTCTCCCGATTTCCTCCTTGCGACGCGGCTGCTCGATCCGGAGATCGCTGACCTGCCTTTTGTCGTCGATCGTACCGCCGAGCAGGCCGAGTTGCGGTCCATGCTGGCGGACCTTGAATCCAACGTCGGCAGCCGACGAGAGCCTGCTCACCCGGGCAACTCCCAATCCGGTGCAGACGTCAGACGCGCATGCCATCCGCTCAAGGGCAAAACCCCTTCCGTCGGCCGCGCCCGCTGCGCTGCCGTCATGGCCCATCTGGAACACGGTTGGGAGGCAACGCCGGTAGCTCGTCGGACCGCGTTGCCCGAGCTACCCCCGGATCTGGCTCAACGCGGGCGCGCAGGCACTGCGCGCCCGCTTTCCCTCCCTAGGGGCCAGGAACCGCTGAGCGGCTTACGCCGGCGACCAGATCCCTGGCCCGGGCCGCCATGGCCGCCGGAATCCCGGCCCGGTCGGCCAGGTGATCGCGGATCGTGTTCACCAGAGCGCTACCGACCACCACGCCATCGGCACAGGCCGCCACCTCGGCCACGTGCTCACGTTTAGATATGCCGAAACCCACCACCACCGGCAGCGTGGTGTGCGCCTTGATCCGAGCCACCGCGGCGGGCATGTCGGTCGCGACCGAGTCGCGGACGCCAGTGACCCCTTCACGCGACACGTAATAAATGAACCCGGTCGCCGCCCGGGCGATGATCGGGAGCCGCGACTCCGGCGTAGTCGGGGCCACAATCAGCACGGTCTTGATCCCTTCCTGCGCGCAAGCCGCGGATAGCTCGGCCCCCTCCTCCGGTGGGAGATCCAGCGTAAGCATACCATCAACTCCCGCCTCACGGGCCGCCCGAACATAGGCGCCGACTCCGTTGGAGAACACCAAGTTGTAATAGGTGTAGAAAACAATCGGAAGCTCGGGAAACTCGGTTCGCAACCGGTGGACGAGGGCGAAGACGCCAGCGGCCGTCATCCCGCCATCGAGAGCGCGCTGCGCGGCCAGCTGGTTGGTAAGCCCGTCGGCCAGCGGATCCGAGAACGGCACGCCCAGCTCTAGCAGGTCCACGCCTGACTCGATCAGGGCGCGGCAGGCGGCCAGCGAGGTCTCCTGGTCGGGGTCGCCGGCGCACAGGTAGGCGACAAAAACCGCCCGGTTGTTCGCGCGGGCACGGGCAAAGGCTTGGGCAATGCGATCCATGGAGACCAAGAAGTGGCAACGGACCCATCCGCGGGCGAGTGAAAACAGCGTGCGGCCGGTCCGGCCACGACCGGAGATTGCCCGCGAATCCACGCGAATCTGCGCCAACCCGGATAAATCCACTCACCCGGAGCCTTCCTGATTCTCCGGCAACATGCTCATCTCCCCCGTTTTCAGTCTCCTGAATTCGCGCCGATTCGCGTGATTCGCGGGCGTTCCTTCCGAACGGGTCGCACTCAGCCCACCTCAAAGTCCACCAGCACCGGACGGTGATCGGAGAGCATCGATTTCACGACCTCGCTGTGGATCATCCGGCAGCCAGGCGGCAGAAAGACAAAATCGAGCAGGCGCGTCGGCAACGGAGACGGAAATGAGCGACCCGTCTGCGGATGCAGCACATAGTCCCCGAAGTCACAGAGGTGACTCAGCAGCGAGGACGTGGCATCCGAAGAGGTGCCGGGGGTATTGAAGTCCCCGCAGACGATGGGCGAGACGGCCCAGTGGGTCGACCGGAGACGCTGCTTGACCCGCAGGTAGGCCAGCAGGCGATCCAGTTGCACCAGACGGTGCACGCGCGACCGATAGTGGAAGTGCAGGTTCACGAGCGGAACCCGCAAGCCGCCTGCCTCGATCTCCGCAAAGAGAAAGCCCTTTTCCCCGATGCGGCTGCGGCCAAAGACGATGTTCTCGGACACAGCGATCGGGTACCGGGACAGCAACGCGTTGCCATAGCTGAGGTTGAGCAGGCCCGCCCGGCGGTTGTTGATCCCAAAAACGGAGTACGGGAAATCCGCAAACTCCCGAAGATAGTCCAATTGGTCAAAGTTCCCCGCCCATCGCGAGCACTCATCGATCTCCTGCAGGGCAACCACGTCCGGTTTCAGGCGGTCGAGCAGCTTGGCGATCTTCCGCAGATTCACCCGCAGCTTGCGGGCCGAGGTCAGCCCTTGGATCGGGGTCAGGCCGCGCGCATGCGCGATGTTAAAGGTGACGAGGCGCAGCCGCATGCAATCAGGGAAGCAGCAACCAACACCCAGTGAGCCCTTGGCGCAAGGCCGGGCTGCCAGCACTGGGGCCAGCGGGTTGCCTGCGCAATTACGCAGATCGGCCGGACTACGGAATCGGACCGAGGATCCGGTTTCACCGGGAGCGACGGACAGAACAGACCCGCTCAAAGTCTGGCTTCATCGGTTCAGTCTCGCCGGCACGTCTCCGTCCGCTCCGGGGAACCGCCGGCCGCAATCCAATCTACTTCAACGGCGAGAAATCCACCGGCACGAGGAAGAGGGACTGGATGCCGCCGTCGGCGGTCAGACTGCCGTCCCTGCTGGCCTCGGCGCGGGCACTCACAAAATAGGAGTCCGAGCGCAGCGCGGTCCACGCCTGCGCCGCCGCCTCACGGCTGGGAAAGGCCAGCAGGTAGGTGAATCCCTTGCCCGCGCCCTTGTCCGCATCGATCGGGTCCCAGAAACCAATGCCCGTCATCTCCATGCGCCCGAAGGATTCGAGCACGCGGTTCCGGAAAAACGCGTGCAGGGCAGGCAGCTTGCCTTCCGCCGCCGTGTAGCGGCGGAGTTCGAAGACGCGCGGCTGCTCGAAGGAACCGCCGGTCTTGATCGGGGGTGAGTAATCGGTCGCCTTGAAGAAGATCGCCTCGGGCGGCTTGGCCAGAATCACGCCGCCGACCTCCGAGGCCGCGCGTACCGCGACCCACTCCGGATCAGCGCGAAAGCCCGCCCAGGAGGCCGTGGCGGCTTCCCGGCTCGCATGCTCGAGGAAGTAATAAAGGACGGTATCCGCGCCCTCCGATGGCTCCCGTGGCGTAAAGTAGCCGATGTTTCGCATCCCATGACGCTCAAAGAGCCGCATCGTGTGATCGCGGAAGCGGGAAAGCAGGTTGGGCAGCTTGCCGGCATTCGTCGTGTAAATGCGGAGTTCATAAACCCGCGCATCCGGGGCCGGCGTCTGGGCCGACGTCTGGGCCGACGTGTTCAGCGCGAGGCAGAGAGCGAACGCGAGGGCGAGGAGGATTCGGGACTTCATAAAAAAAAGGGGGATCAGGCAGCGGCGAATTCTCCGAGCCATCCCGGGGAGTTCCTACCGGAAGAACGACAAGTCCACGGGATGCTCAATCGCCGTTCCGGAGGCCGGCATAATGCGAACGTGATCGCCCTTAAAATCAATCCGTTTTACCCGGTCGAAGCGGCGCGGCAAGGCCGCGATGCCCATCACATAGTTCACCGCCAACGGCCGTTTGGGCCGAAGGGTCAGCACGGTCGGCACTCCGGCCGCGGCCAGCGGGTTGGGACCGGCGGACTCGGCCAGGCCGAAGTGGAAATAGCTGGTCACATCCTCAACCCCAAGCACGCGCCGGTGGCGACCGGACCACGGGGCATAATGGCGGCCGCCATGGGACTGCCAGAGAATCGTTGATGCCAGCACGCGGGGATCGCGCAGGGCAAACCAGAGATAGCCATGGGTGGCGACCGTGACCGTACTCCAGGCGAGCGCCTGATCAGCCCGGGACGAAACCATCACCAGGTCGTCGAAACCCTCCTGCGCGGGAAACCGTCCCACATCGGTGGTGCCGCCCGTCGCCAGCGGAACCTTGGCCAGACGGTTGAACACCGCGCCGGTCTTGAGCGTCGAGTAACCACGATTGGCGGGCAGTTCGAACGGCTGCGGGCAGACGCGGCCGTGATGCCACGGGCTCAGCGCGACCGCACCCACCCCACCCTCGGGGATTTCCAGCAGGGCGTGGTGCCCCAGGCTGGTGCGCCCGGCAAAGCCCG